>CAZSKV010000234.1:0-3137 GCA_964607495.1 uncultured candidatus Brocadiaceae bacterium | reverse complement strand
GCTCCTACAACCTGGTGCACGGTTCGGATGGGCCCGAGGCCGCCGCCCGCGAGATCGGCCTCTTCTTCCCCGAGGGCCTGCACTCCTACAGCTACGCCGGCTACGACTGGGCCTACGACCCGATCGAGGAGCTGAAGCGCTGAGCGGCGGCCTGACCGCAGCCGAGCTCGCGCAGGTCCTGGCCGAGCTGCAGACCGGGCTGACCGACGCGGTGGTCCGCGACGTGCAGCGGCTGCGCGGCCGCGACGACCTGCTGCTCTGCCTCGACGCGGGCGAGCGCCGGCTGCTGCTGCTGATCGCTCCGGGCGGCCAGCGCGCGCGCCTGGGGCTCACGCAGCGCCGCTTCCCGCGCGAGCGCTTCGACAGCGGCCCGCGCGTCGACCAGGTGCGCGGCATCCTGCTCGGGGCCGGCTTCCAACGTGCCGAACAGCCGAGCGGCGAACGCCGCGCCTCGCTCACGTTCCGCCATCCCGACCGCGGCCGGCTCTCGCTCGAGATCGAGCTCTTCGGCAACCGCGGCCTCTGGGCGCTCCTCGACGGCGGTGGCCGGTGTCTCGAACTCTCGCGCCTGCCGGCCGAGAAGGAGCGGCACCTCGCACCCGGCGCCGCCTATGTGCCGCCGCGGTCGCGACCGGCGGTGGAGGCCGTAGCACCGCGCTTCGCGCCCCCGGTGTTGGCGAGCGTGGACGCCCACTTCACGGCCCTCGACCTGGCCGAGGAGGCGGCACAGGAGCTGGCCACGCTCGAGCGCGCGCTGACCGGCGCCATCAAGCGCCTGCGCCACAAGGCGGACGGTCTCGCCGCCCAGCAACGCGAGATCGAAGAAGCGCCGCGCCTGCGTCGCGAAGCGGACCTGCTGCTCGCCTACTCGTTCCAGATCCCACGCGGCGCGAGCTTGGCCGAGGTGCCGGACCCGGACCACGACGGCCAGAGGCTGCGCATCCCGCTCGACCCGGCGCAGGCGGTGCGGCAGCAGATCGAGGCCCGCTACGACCGCGCGCGGCGCCTCGAGGACTCCGCCCTGATCTCGGCCGAACGCGAGCGCGCGGTCCGGCGCGAACTGGCCGAGCTCCTTGCGATGCAGCCGGTGCTCACGGCCGAGGCGCCCGCGAGCGTGCTGGCCGACCTCGCCTCCCAGCTGCACCGCCGTGGTCTGCTCGCGAAAGCCCAAGGCGGCGAGAAGCCCGAGCGGCCCGCCGATCCGAAGCTGGCCAAGGTCACGCGCGGCGAGAACTTCCGCACCTTCCGCTCGAGCGAGGGCTTCGCGATCCTCGCCGGCAAGAGCAACGAACAGAACGACCGCCTCTCGCTGCGGGTCGCCGCCGGCAACGACCTCTGGTTCCACGTGGGCCAGGGGTATGCCGGCTCGCACGTGGTCATGCGCCTGCCCCGCAACAAGACCGCGAGTCTCGAGTCGCTGCTCGACGCGGCGCACGTGGCGCTGCACTTCAGCAAGGCGCGCGGCGTCCCCGTCTGCGATGTGCACTACACGTTCGCGAAGCACGTGCGCAAGCCCAAGGGCCTGCCGGCGGGGAAGGTCACGATCTCGCAGGAGAAGACGCTGCGCGTGCGCTTCGAGCAAGAGCGCCTCGCGCGCCTGCTCGCTGGCACCGGCGAAGACACGTCCTGACCCGCGGTCACGACGGTCTGCGGAAATCTCCGGGCACCCACTCGCGCCGGTGCCGGCACTGCGTAAAGGGAGCGCATGAGCTGCCCCACCCGCAGGAGCTTCCTCTCGTCGACTCTCGCCGCCGGCGCCTTCGCGGCCTTGCCCCGCGCGCAGGACCGCAAGGACCCCGCCGGCAAGGAGCCCGCGAAACCGCTGCGCATCCTGGTGCTCGGCGGCACCGGCTTCCTCGGCCCCTCGATCGTGCGCGCGGCGTTGCCCAAGGGTCACCAGTTGACGCTCTTCAACCGCGGCAAGAGCCGCAAGCACCTGTTCCCGGAGGTCGAGCGCATCCTCGGCGACCAGGACCCGGCCAAGGGCGAGGGGCTGAAGAACCTCGAGAAGGCGGTGGCCGACGGCCGCAGCTGGGACGCCGTGATCGACGACATCGCCTACTACCCGGCGCTGCTCAAGCCCCGGCTCGAGCTGCTCGCCAAGGCCACGAGCCACTACGTGCTGATCTCGAGCATCTCGGCCTACGCCAAGAACGACCAGCCCGATGCCGACGAGACCTCGGCAGTGGCCGTGCTCGACGACGAGAACCGGCGCGAGATGGGCAAGAACTACGAACACTACGGCGCGTTGAAGGCCGCCTGCGAGCACGCGGCCGAGAAGGCCTTCCCCGGCCGCTGCGCGAATGTCCGCCCCGGCTTCATCGTCGGCCCCGAGGATCCGACCGACCGCTTCACCTACTGGCCGGTGCGCTACGACCGCGGTGGCGAGATGCTCTGGCCGGGCACGCCCGACGACCCGGTGGAGATCTTCGTCGTGCGCGATCTCGGCGCCTGGCTGGTCAAGGTCGTCGAGTCGAGGACCACCGGCGTGTTCAACGCCTGCGGGCCCGGCGCGCAGCCCTGGACCATGGGTGGTCTGCTCGCCGCCTGCAAGGCTGCCAGCAAGGCCGAGACCAAACCGGTCTGGGTGCCCGCCGAGTTCCTGAAGAAGCACGGTCAGGAAGGCGACGCCGGCATCCCGATCTGGATCGAGCCGAAGGGGGCGTCGCTCGGCTTCCATCGCTACAGCAACGCAAAGGCGCGCGCCGCCGGCCTCGTAATGCGCGCGCCCGAGGTCACCACCAAGGACACGCTCGCGTGGTTCCTGGCGCTGCCGGCGCAGAAGACCGACGAGTCGCGCGACAACAAGCTCCGGCAGGGTCTCGCGACCGAAGTCGAGCAGAAGCTGCTCGCTGCCTACCGGCAGGCCGACAAATAGCTGCGGTCAGCGATGCCTGACGGCGGACAAGCGGCCGCGCGCGGGCTACCTTGCGCGACCATCGCTTCGTCCTTGGTTCCCCGGTGCATGCACTTCGGCAGGTGCGGCGGCTGCAGCCTGCTCACGACCCCGATCGCCGAGCAGCTGCGGCGGAAGGCCGACCGCGTGCAAGGGCTGCTCGCGCGGCATCTCGGCGCCGTGCAGGTCGAGTACGAGGTGCCGCTCCTGACGCCGCGCCGCGACCGCACCCGGATCCTGT
>CAZSKV010000233.1:0-9358 GCA_964607495.1 uncultured candidatus Brocadiaceae bacterium | reverse complement strand
AGCTCCTCGCCGTGCACGACCAGGTCCCAGGGTGAGCACAGGGCCTGCTCGGTGCCGAATCCGCCGCCGGCGAAGTCAGCCCCTGCGGCACCGGTGCCCAGGACCGTCGTCACCCGGCCGAGCTCGGGATCGATCTCGCGGAGCAGGTGGTTGCCGGTGTCGGCGACGAAGACCTTGGTGCCGACGACCGCGAGGCCCTGTGGCGAGCAGAAGCTCGCCGCCGCGAGCGCGCCATCGCCTGCGCCCGCGAGGCCGTTGCCGGCCACGAGCATCGTGGCACCGGTCGCCATCGCGACGGCGACGACCCGGTGATGTCCGGTGTCGCTGATCCACAGCCAATCCCGGGCCGGATCGACGGCCACCTTGCCCGGGAACGCGAGCCCGTCGCGGCGCAGCAGCGGGATCGCCTCGGGCGCCGCGAACTCGTACGGCCGGCTCGGCCCGAGCTCGTGCAAGAGCGCCTGCACGGCAGCCGCGAGCCGCGCCGGATTCGGCAGGCCGGCCCCCGCGAAGCGCACGCAGCCGCGGCCATCGATCAGCACGAGCGTCGGCCAGGCGCGGCAGGCATAGCGCCTCCAGATCCGCATCCCCTCGTCGACGACGACCGGGTGCCGGATCGCGAGTTGGGCGACGGCCATGCGCACGTGCTCGGGGTCACGGTCGCGCTGGAACTTGCCGGTGTGCACCCCGATCACCGCGAACGGCGCATCCGCGTGCCGCAACTCGAGCATCGCCAGGTCCGCGAGCACCTGGTGGCAGGGCACGCAGCCCGAGGTCCAGAAATGCAGCAGCACGACGTGGCCCGCGAGCTCACGCCGCAGGGACAGCGGCTGGCTCGTCTGGATCCAGGTCAGTCCGGGAGGGAAGTCGAAGGCTTGGACGGGTTCGACCATGTGTGGGCCAGGATCGGCGCGAGTTCGGACGCGGAGTCCCCCGCGTGCGGGACCTCGCGCTGATAGAGCGCGAAGAGCGCGCGCAGGCAGGATGGTTCCAGGCACGGGCCTTGATCGTGCACGAGCCGCCGCAGCACGACGTCGGCGAAGGTGCGCGCACCCTGCACGCGCACCGCGTGCACGAGCTCGACGCGCTGCAGATCCCGGTGCGGGCACAAGGGCTGTTGCAGCTCGGGACGGCCGTCCGCGAGCGCTGCGACCGCGCCGTGCCGCGAACCGAAGCGCCACCACAGCGGTGCGTCGACCTCGCGCGCGCCCGCCCCGCCGGGCAAGGGCTCGTCCCGGGTCGGCGAGTTCCCGCTGAGGGCGAACAGACGCGCGACCGTGCGTTCGGCGAAGGCCCGATGCGTGGTCAGCTTGCCGCCGACGAGCGTGTGCACCGTGCCGGCCGCGGATTCCTCGGCCACGCTGAAGGCCTCGCGGTTCAACGCCCCGGCCGAACCGCGCCCCGCCGGCAGTGACCGCCAGCCCGAGTAGGCGTAGCGGATCGCGGCGCGATCGGGAGGTTCCTCCAGCAACTGCCCGAGCGCCTGCAGCAGGTAGTCGACGTCCGCCGCGTGCACGGCCGGTTCGCCGACCGCGGGCTCTTCGACCTCGGTGGTACCGCAGAGCGTGCCATGCGTGTGTGGAATCACGAACTGCACCCGGCCGTCGGGCAGGAACGCGGCCAGGGCGGTCTCGGCTTCCCGCGGCGGAAGCACGAGATGCGCACCGCGGCTGGTCCGGATCAGGTCCCGTCCTTCGATGCCGAGGCTCCTGCGCACCGCATCGGCCTGCGGCCCGGCCGCGTTCACGAGGATTCGCGCACGCAGCCGGATCTCGCGCCCGCCGAGGCGGTCGTGCACCAGCAGGTGGCTGTCGCGGGCTCCGGTCACCGCGCAGTGGTTGCAGAGCAGGGCCCCGGCTTCGGCGGCGGCCTCGGCCACCGCGAGCGTGAGGCGCGCGTCCTGCGTCGCCGCGTCGAAGTAGAGCGTGCCGCCGCGCAGCCCGTGGGCGCGCAACCCCGGGAACAGGCGCTGGCAGGCCGCGGGCGGGTGGTAGCGCGGCGCCGGCAGCGTGCTGCGGCCAGCGAGCAACTGGTAGATCCACAGGCCGGTGCGCAGCTGCCAGCGGGCCTTGCCCGCTCCGGCGAAGTACGGCATCAGCATCGGCAGCGGCCGCACGAGGTGCGGCACCTGTCGCAACAGCCGTTCCCGTTCCGCCAGGGCCTCGCGCAGGAGTGCGAAGTGGCCGTGCTCGAGGTAGCGCACCCCGCCATGGATCAGGCGCGAGGACCGCGAGCTCGTGCCCGCGGCGAAGTCCTCGCGCTCGACCAGTGCGGTCGTCAGGCCGCGACGCGCCGCCTCCCTCGCGATCGCGAGTC
This sequence comes from uncultured candidatus Brocadiaceae bacterium, assembly GCA_964607495.1. Taxonomy (GTDB): domain Bacteria; phylum Planctomycetota; class UBA1135; order UBA1135; family UBA2386; genus CAZSKV01. The sequence continues at coordinate 7,042 of CAZSKV010000233.1, read as the reverse complement.
CCTGGATGCCGCCGCCGATCACGCACAGGTCGAAGGTGCGGTCGGCGAGAACCATGGGGTCGCAGCGCATCACGGGGCTCGCATACAGTGCCCGGGATGCAGATCGGTCGCTACAGACTGTCCTCGATCGAGACCGGCCGCTTCGCGCTCGACGGCGGCGCGATGTTCGGCGTCGTGCCGAAGGCGCTCTGGGAGAAGAAGATCCCCGCCGACGCACGCAACCGGATTCCGATGGCGGTGCGCACGCTGCTGCTCGAAGAGCTCGCGGGCCCGCGCAAGATCCTCGTCGACACCGGCATCGGCCAGAAGTGGGACAGCAAGGGCCAGGAGATCTACGGGATCGACCACGGCACGCTGCGCCTCGAGACCTCGCTCGCGGCCAAGGGCCTGACCCCTGCGGACATCAGCGACGTGCTGCTCACGCACCTGCACTTCGATCATGCGGGCGGCGCGACCCGGCGTGTCGACGGCCGCCTGGTGCCGACGTTCCCGCGCGCGACCTACTGGGTGCAGCGACGCAACCTGGCCTGGGCCGAGAACCCGGTCGAGAAGGACCGTGCGAGCTACCTGCAGGAGAACTGGAAACCGCTGCAGGAGCACGGCCAGCTGCAGGTGCTGGACACCGCCGGGGAATGGCTGCCGGGGATCGAACTGCTGCTCAGCGACGGCCACACGCAGTGCATGCAGCTGCCGCATGTGCACGGACCCGAAGGGCACCTCCTGTACTGCGCCGATCTGATCCCGACCTCGGCGCACGTGCCGGTCGCCTGGACGATGGGCTACGACAACCACCCGATCACCGTCATGGAGGAGAAGAAGCGCATCCTCGAGCGGGCGAGCGCCGAGGGCTGGACGCTGTTCTTCGAGCACGATCCGTACGGCCCGGCGGCGACCGTCGAGTGGACCACGAAAGGGTATGCGGTCAAGGCCAGGGTCGAGCTCTGAACCCGGACGCGACCGGTTCTTGCCGGGCTTTCGCACCCCGCCGTTCCCTATCCCATGCACACCAGCCCCGTCTCGCAACGCGCGGGGGGCGATCCTGGCACCGGCGGATCGGGCAGGATCGGATCCCGCGCACACGTGAGGCAGCGCACCTGCTCCGGGGTCCGTGACCGGACTGCGATCGAGACCTGACGAGACCTCAGACGCCGCGGACCCTGGCATCCGGGACGAACGAGCATGAGTTGGGAGTGACAGGGCAGCGGGGCGGGGCTGGTGGCATTTCCTGGTCGTCCCGGCCCTGCGCGTCGAGCGCGCAGCAGCAGCTCGCGGCCGTCAGAGGTACTGGTACTGCGGTCCGCCCCCGCCCTCCGGCGTGACCCAATTGATGATCTGGTAGGGATCCATGATGTCGCAGGTCTTGCAGTGCACGCAGTTGCTCGCGTTGATCTTCAGGCGCGGGCCCTTGTCGGTCGGCTCCATCTCGTAGACCGCAGCCGGACAGAAGTGCTGGCACGGGTTGCCGTACTCCTTGGTGCAGCGGTCGTGACAGATCGAGGTGTCGGCGACCACGAGGTGGCAGGGCTGATCTTCTTCGTGCTTCGTGCCGCTGGAGTAGAGATCGGTCAGCTTGTCGAAGGTCAGCACGCCGTCCTCGGGCAGCTTCTTGGGCTCGGGCTTCCGGCCGCCGTGGTAGTCGGCGAGCGTGCGCATGAACGAGTGCCCCGGATGGCTCGCGAGCCGGTCCTGCCACAGGAAGCCCCTGCCGCCGAAGAGCGTCGCGAAGCCGGCGTTCATCAAGCCGAAGATCTGGCCGTGGTGGAATCCCTGGTGGAAGTTGCGGGCGGACCGCATCTCTTCGTGCGCCCAGTCACGGCGGAACGCCGCGTCGTAGCTCTGCGTGGTCGCACGCGAGTAGTCGCCCTTGACCAGGGCCGCGTAGGCGCACTCCGCGGCGAGCATCCCCGAACGGATCGCGAGGTGGATGCCCTTGAGGCGCATCGCGTTCATGAAGCCGCCGGCGTCGCCCACGATCAGGAAGCCGTCGCCGTAGAGCCGCGGCATCGCGAACAGGCCGCCTTCCGGCAGGCTCTTGGCGCCGTAGGAGATCATGCGACCACCCTGCAGGTGCTTGCGGATCTTCGGGTTGAGCTTGTAGCGCTGGAACTCGCGATGCGGGTCGAGGGTCGGATCGCGGTAGTCGAGACCGATCACGAGGCCAACCGAGACGAGGTTCTTGCCGCCCTCGGACTCCGCCATCCCGTAGACCCAACCACCGCCGAAGGTGTCGCCCTTGAGCGGATACCCCATCGTGTGCACGACGGTGCCCGGGGGACATTGCCCGGCCGGGACCTCCCAGACCTCCTTGACGCCGACCCCGTAGACCATCGGGTTCTGGCCGTCGAGCTTCAGGTCGTGGACGAGTTGCTTGGTCAGGCTGCCCCGGCTGCCTTCGGCGAGTATGGTCAGCTTGGCCTCCAGGATCGCACCCGGCTGATGGTCGCTCTTGGGCTGGCCATGCTTGTCGAGCCCCTGATCGACCAGCTGCACGCCGCGGACGGTTTCGGCCTCACGGACCAACTGGTGGCCGGGGAACCCGGCGAAGATCTGGATGCCCTTCTGCTCGGCGATCCCACCCATCCAGCGCACGAGCTTGTTCAGGCTGACTATGTAGTTGCCGTGGTTGTGGAGCGAAGGCGGCGTGAACGGGAAGGCAAGACCACCTCCCTCGGTCAGCCAGAGCAGCGAATCCGTGCGGACTTCGGCCTCGACCGGCGCCCCCATCGCCTTCCAGTCCGGGAGGAGGGCATCGAGCCCGCGGGGGTCCAGGACTGCGCCGGAGATCGCGTGGGAACCGAGTTCCTGACCCTTCTCGATCAGCACGATCTCGGGCGCGAGCTTCTCACCCTTGCCATCGGCTTCGCATGCGGCGTTGTGCTTTCCGACCAGGTCCGCGAGGTGGATCGCGGTCGCCAGGCCGGCCGGCCCGCCGCCCACGATCACAACGTCGAATGGCATCCTGTCGCGTTCGGTCATCGCTCGGTTCCGTGCTCTCGTCTCGGCGTCGCAGGCGGGCCGCACCTGGCGACACCATGGGACGCTCGGGTGGGGTTTCAGCCGGGCCGCGGTTACTGGCCTCGCGGCTGTCACTAGTCAGCTTCGTTCGCCTTCATAAGCGAGCGGCTCTTTCCCGGAAACACGATTTTCGACGCCGGTGAAACCTGTCCGGGCTCCACCTGCGTCATCCCCCCTGGAGACCCGCGATGCAGACCCCGTACACCCTGGCTCGAGCCAACAGCCTGTTGCCACTCGTGCAGGCGATCGTGGCCGAGATCCTCGAGCGCCGCAGCGAGCGGCGCATGCTGCGCAAGCAGATCGAAGGTCTCGAGAACGCCCAGTCGCCGGAGGGTCTGTGCCTGTCGTTGTCGGAGCTCGATGCCCGCCTCGCGACGGCCGAGGAAGGCACAGAACGCGCGCGCAAGGAACTCGAGGGCATGGGCCTCGTGGTCATGCGCATGAACCCGGTCACGCTGCATTTCCCGGGAATCAGCCGCGACGACAAGCTCGTCTTCTGCTGGCAGGAAGGCGAGAGCAAGGTCTGCTACGGCCACGCGGTCGGCGAGGAAGAGGATCCCCGCCGGCCCCTGCGGGTACGCAGCGCCAACCAGCGCGAGGACTGAGACAGCCGTTCCCCGGCACGCGCGCACGATTCCGTGCGGGCGCAGGCGCCGCACCTGCGACGATCTCCGTGCCATGTTCCACCACGTCGCACTCTACCGCTTGAAGAGCGGCGTCACGCTCGATCGCGTGCGCCAGGCCCGGGAGTCCCTGGCTGCGCTCGCGGAACAGATGCCGGGCCTGCTGCACTTCGGAGTCGTCGAGAACCTCGTGAGCGAACCGCGCGGTTACACGCTGGCGCTGGTGGCCGTGTTCGAGAGCGAGAAGGCGTTCGAGATCTTCCGGCGGCATCCGGTCGTCGAGAAGGCCCTGGTCCGGGAGCTTGCGCCCGTGGTCGAGGGCAGCCTGACCGCGCAGGGATGAGGCTTGAGCGCGGCGTGCTGGATCGTCGATAGGAACCGGCGACGAAGCGGCTGCATGCACAGGACGCGCGAAGAGACATGAATCGCCTGGCAGGGATCACGCTCGCCGCCCTCGCGGCTGCCGGGGTGGCCGGCGTCTGTCTCGCTCCGCGCGATCCGCGCCCGACCGTTGCCTGGCAGCAAGCGCGGGACGGCGCCGCGCTCGACCAGCTCGCGGCCGTCGCGCCGAACACCGCGGTCAGTGTCCGCCTGCGGCTGGCGGAGCCGGCGCACGTGCATCTGGTCGGCTACTCGCCGACCCGCGGCTTCGTCGCGTGCTTTCCGAGCCAGTACTGGGTCGGGGATCCCGCGAACCCGCTGCCGCGCGGCGAGCACGAGCTGATGGCCCGCACCGGCGACGACGCCGGGCCGTTCACGATCCTGCTGGTCGTCGGCCACGTCCCAGTCCCGGGGCTGCACGACGCCGGCCGCACCTGGGCGCAGCTCGGCAACAAGGCGTTCCCCGACCGCAGCCTCGCGCTCTATCCGCCCCCTGCGCGCGTGCGGCCGGCGCCGGCGCCACCGGCGCTGCGCGCCGCGCTCGCGCTCGACCTGGAGGCGGCGTCGGGGCCGCTCGTGGCCTGGGACGCGCAGCCGGGGGTCTGGCTGCAGGCGTTGAAGATCGAAGTACGGCCCTGATGCGCGCGGGCCTCAGCCGAGCGCCTCTTCGATCGCCGCGCAGAGGATGTGCACGCAGAGCAAGTGGCTCTCCTGGATCCGCGGCGTCTCCTTGGACGGCACGCGGATCGCGACCTCGGCCAGGTCGGCGATCGGGCCTCCGCGTTCGCTGACGAGTGCGGCGCAGGAGATCCCGAGGCGCCGCGCGGTCTCGCCGGCGCGCAGCACGTTCTTCGACGACCCCGAGGTCGAGATGCCGATCCACAGGTCCCCGGGCCGGCCGAGGGCCTCGAGCTGGCGCGCGAACACGTGCTCGAATCCCGCATCGTTGCCGATCGCAGTCAGGGCCGGCGTCTCGTGGCCGAGCGCGATCGCGGCGTAGGGGCGGCGCTGCTTCTTCTCGAACCAGCCGACGAGTTCACCGGCCGCGTGCGCGGCATCGCAAGCCGAGCCGCCGTTGCCGCAGAAGAGCAGCTTGCCGCCGCCGCGCAGCGTCCGGATCGCGAGCTCGCACAGGCGCAGCAGGTCGGCCGTGCAGGCCCACAGCAACCGTTCCTTGGTCGCGATGCTCTCGCGGATCGCAGCGTGCAGCGCAGCGTCGTTCATCGCCGGCATCCTACGCGCGCGCAGCGGCCGCGGGGAGGACGCGGTGCGCATAGGCCGGCTCGGTCTGCAGCCGGGCATCCTCGACCGGGCCGCCGACCGTGAAGCCGTAGAGCATCTGCCGGGCCGTGCCGCGCAGGCCCAGGGCCTCGTGCAGCAGGTCGTCGAAGAAGCAGCCGATGCCGGTCGCGCGCAGGCCGACCGCCTCGGCCTCGACGTAGAGCGCCTGCCCGATCACGCCGGCTTCCCAGTGCAGGCGGCGATACCAATGCGCGCCGAGGTCGAGGCGCGCGTCGAAGTCCGCGAGCATCGCGAGCGCGAACGCCGAGTCGCCCGCGATCTCCTGGTGGCAGCACAGGGTGCGGGCGAAACCACGCATGTCGCCGCGGCGCAGGCAGAACAACTCGAGCGGCGCCGGCAGGTCGGCGACGCGTTCGCCGCCGAGTGCGTCGGCGCGCGCGGTGCGCGCGAGCCGGTAGAGCCCGGGTTCGAGCCCGCTCACCCGGTGCACGCAGAGCACCAGGTCGATCGCCGGGCTCCAGGGCAGGATCGCGAGCGGCGGCCGGGCCGGATCCGCGACCCGCGCGAGCAGCGTGCAGAAGGCCGCGCGCGACAGGGTGCTCGCTCCGTCCATCGCGACCGCCGAGCGGCGCTGGCGCAGCAGGCCCCGTGCCGAGAGGCCGCGTTCGAGCGCATCCACGAACGCCGCGCGCGGGGCCGCGTCCGGCTCCGAGGTCAGCGGTCCGGACGGCTCCGCGCTCGCCTCGGCGACGGCATCGACCACCGGCCACTCGTGATGGTCGACCGAAAGCAGGTTCGGTTCGCCTGCGGCCGGTCCGCAGGCGAGGCCGCGCGGATCGGGGACGGCCGGCCCCGGGGAGAGCCAGACCAGGGCCTCGGCGTGTTCGCGTTCGGCCCGGCCGGGTTCCGCCACCGCGAGCAGCGCCGCGAGCTCCGTGGCGGCGATGCCGTCCACGAGGCGCGCGCGCCAGCCGAGCGCCGCCGCCGCCAGTGCCAAGGCTCCGAGCGCGTGGCCGACATCGTGCTGGCAGTAGCGGAACGAACGCTCGCCGTACTTCCAGGCTTCGCGCCTCAGGATCGAGGTGAGTCCGCAGAAGAACCCGGGCGCGGCCGTCGGCCAACCCGTGAGCGGCGCGCGCAGCTCGAGCGCATGCTCGCGCGGCGCGTAGTGGCAGAGCGTCGGCGTGGCGACGAGACCGGCGAGCGCCGGCAACAGCACGTAGCCTTCGGTCGGGTGCAGGTTGCCGCTCGAGGGATTCACGCGCAGCGCCCAGCGCGAGCCTTGGAACTGCTTCCAGGCCGAGAGCGCGAGCGAGTCGTAGAGCAGTTGCGCGACCACCGTCGCGTCGCACGCGCGCGCCGGCACCGCGCCGGGCCGGAAGAGCGCGTCCCAGGTCGGCGTGGCCGTGATCGCGACCTCGGGCAGCATTACGCGCGGCGCCCCCGCGTAGCTCCGGAACGGGTCGGGCTGCGTCGCCCAGTCGAGGTAGCCGAGCGAGGCCGCGTAGCGATCGGGACGATGCTTCGTGCGCTCGTGGTAGGCGCGAACCAGCTCGCGGTTCACGCGCCCGCCTGCGCCGAGCGCAGGGCCGCCGCGACGTCGGGCCTGCGTCCCTGCGTCGAGAGGGCGTCGCCGAGCGCGGCGAGCACGCGCACGACCGAGGTCATCCGCGCCCCGTGCCCGAGCAGGCCGATCCGCCAGATCCTGCCCTTCAACGTCCCGAGACCGCCGCCGATCTCGATCCTGTGCTGTTGCCGCAGGTGCTTGCGCACCGCGGCTT
>CAZSKV010000232.1:0-2035 GCA_964607495.1 uncultured candidatus Brocadiaceae bacterium | reverse complement strand
CGAGATGATGCCGACGCTCGCCCACCGTGTGTGTCCGAGCACGAGCGCCTCGGCGGTGTCGGCGCGGACCGCGGCGTGCAGCAGGGCGTCGCTGGCGATCGCGAGACGCAGCGCGCGGGTGTTGTCCCCGAGCTCCCCGATCTCCGCGGCCGCCTTGTAGACGAACGAGAGGCAGCCGTCGGCCACCCGCACCGAGCCGTCCGTGAACAGCGGGTCCTGCATGCGGGCGCGGATCTCGGCGCCGCCAGGGTCGAGGCCGTGTCCGCGCACGAGCACCGTGATGCCCGCGGAGTCACGGCCGCGGACCTCGAGCCGGTCGAGCGAGCTGAGCGCCGTCTGCAGCGAGGAGAACACGCCGAGCGCGGCCTCGTTGCGCGTGGTGCCGGCCAGCTTCAGGACTTCCTGCACATGGCGCAGGCGGTCGCGGCCGACGGCCCAGAGCGCGTCCTTGAAGCGCACGAGCGCCTGGTTCGTGGTCTCCGGATCGCTGCCGGCGAGCTGCGGGTCGGCATCGAGCGCCTCTTCGATCCGCGCGGCGCGGGCCGTGAGCTCCTCGGTCGCGGAGCGCAGCCGGTCGGACACCGCGGAGTCGGCGGCGAGCAGGCGCACGCCGGGCACGCCACGCAGGAGCGCGTCGGCCCGGTCGAGTCCGGCCGCGGCGCGCGCGAGGCGAGCGCCGAGGTCAGCCGGGTCCGGGCTCCGCTCCGGCACTGCGCTGAGCGCCGCGGCGAGCGCCGCGAGCACGTCGGCTGCGCCCGGGGTCGCGCGGCGCGCACGGCGGCGCAGGACGGCAATGATTCCGCACATCGTTGGCTACTTGGATCCAATGGGCGCGAACTGGCGCATCCGCGCGGTGAGCGCGGCGGCGTGCGCCCCGAGTCCGTTCTTTTCGAGTGCCTCGGCGAATGCCTTGAGCCAATCGAGGAGGTCGGCCGGCAGCGATCCCGGGGCGCACTTCAGGTGCCGTGCGGGCTGCGCGCCGCGCCAGCGCACGAAGTCACAGACCACCGCGCCGAGCGTGGCGTCGGCCGGGCCGGAGAGGCTGCGCGCCCGTTGCTCGAGCGCGGCCCAGGCTTCCGCGGGCAGGAGCCCGCGTTCTGCTCCCTCGAGGCCGAATGCGAGCTGGCCGTTGGCGGTCCAGCGCACGAACAGATCGCCGTGTTTGCAGGAGCGGATCTCGAGACCCGACGCGAAGTCGGCAGTCTCGGCACCGGCCAGCGGTTTGTGCGCTGGGTCGACCGCGGGCAGGTTCATGGCTCCGGTGCGCTCCTGCGCGCGTTCGCGCAGCAGGTCGATCGCCTTCGCGTTGGCGGCCGCGGACTGCTCGGGCGCATAGCCGCCATCGGTGCCGAGCGCGCGCTGCAACGCCTTGAACGCGAGCAGCGCCTCGCGCCTGCCCCACGGATCCCCGAGGAACTCGGCGTCGTTGCGCAAGGCAGCCGCGAGCACCGGCAGCCCGATCGGATCCCCGGCATCGGCCAGGTGGATCGCGACCGCCACGCGCACGCGCGGATCGGGGTCGCCGAGCAGCGGCAGCGCCTTGGCCCGATCGTCGGGCTTGCCGAGCAGGATCAGGCCGCGCGCGCCCTGGATCCGGTAGAGGTGCGCGGGGTCGCGCACGGCCGCGAGCAGCAGCGAGCGCTGCTCCGCGAGCTTGCGGGCCGCGAGGCCGCCGAGTGCTTGCGCGCGCCAGTAGAAGTCCCGATCGCGGGCCCACTCCAGCAGCAGGCCGAGCACCGTCTCGTCGCCGTGCTCGCTCCCGGCGATCGCCTCGACCAGCGTCTGCGGCACGGCGTTCCGGCCCCGCGATTCCTGGAACGCGCGCAGCGCGGGCACCGCCACCGCGCCCGCCGCGGCGACCCTGCGCGCGGCGGCGAGCTTGAGGCCGAGCTTGTTCGCGGTGCAGGCGCGCTCGACCTCGGCGGCCCAGTCCTGACCGGGCAGCCCGGCCGCCAGCACGAGGCAGATGCCACTCAGGGTGCGGGCGATCACTGACCAGTCGACTCGACGTCGAGCACGTAGAGCGCGACGACCG
>CAZSKV010000231.1:0-5675 GCA_964607495.1 uncultured candidatus Brocadiaceae bacterium | reverse complement strand
TTGAAGCAATCGCCGGGCGATGAGGCTGCCAGCACGCATGCCGGGCACTCGCTGTTGCGGCCGTACACCGCCTGCAGGAGGTCGGCCTGCTCGGTCTTGGTCGGCAGGCCGGTGCTCGGCCCGCCACGCTGCACGTCGATGATCACGAGCGGCAGCTCGACCATCACCGCGAGGTTGATCGCCTCCATCTTGAGCGCGAGACCAGGACCGCTGGTGGTCGTCACGCCGAGCGAGCCCGCGTAGGACGCGCCGATCGCAGCGGCGACCGCGGCGATCTCGTCCTCCGCCTGGAAGGTCATCACGCCGTGGTGCTTGTAGGCCGAGATCTGGTGCAGGATGTCGCTGGCCGGCGTGATCGGGTACGAGCCGAGGAACACCTGCAGGCCGCTCTGCTTGCTCGCCGCGACCAGCCCGAGGCCGATCGCCTGGTTCCCCATGATGTTGCGGTACTTCCCGGGCGCCATGAACGTGGCCTTGGGCACCACGTAGTGGCTCTGGAACAGGCCCATGATGTCCGCGTAGTGGAACCCGGCGAGCAACGCCTTCTTGTTGGCCGCGGCGATCTCCGGCTTCTTCTTGCCGAAGGCCTCGTCGAGGTAGCGCAGCGACGGCGCGAGATCGCGGTGGTAGAGCCAGTAGAGGACCCCGAGCGCGAACATGTTCTTGCAGCGGTCCTTCTGCTTGGCCTCGATCGGGCTGTCCTCGAGCGCCTTGCGCGTCAGCAGCTCGAGGTCGATCGGGATCAGGCGGTAGGCGGACAACGACCCGTCCTCGCGCGGGTCCTTGTCGTACTTCGCCTTCTTGAGCTCGGTCTCGCGGAACTTCGAGGTGTTCAGGATCAGGATGCCACCCGGCTTGAGCTCCTTCTGGTGCACCTTCAAAGCCGCCGGGTTCATCGCCACCAGCACGTCCGGCTGGTCCCCGGGGGTGTGGATGTCGAAGTTCGCGAAGCGCAGCTGGAACGCGGAGACACCCGGCAGCGTGCCGGCGGGCGCGCGGATCTCGGCCGGAAAGTCCGGGAAGGTCGCGAGATCGTTGCCCATGATTGCGGTCGTACGGGTGAACTCGCTGCCGGTCAGCTGCATGCCGTCGCCCGAGTCGCCGGCGAAGCGGATCACGACCTGATCGAGTTCTTGCAGCGGCACCGGGGTGCCGCCGCCGGAGGCGGGTTGCGACATAGAGTGGTAGTCAGCGCGGATTCGCGGGCGGAGCAATATAGCAACCCCGCCAACCGCTGCTTCAGCTTGTATTGAAACCGCCGGCGCGATCTTCTCGGCGTTCTCCGCTGCCCGGTCCTCAGGTTGTTTCCGCTTCGCGACACCCTCCCTGCCCGCTCGATGCCGTGGCTCACGCGGAGCCTGGTCCTCGTGAACGCCGGCGTGTTCCTGCTCACGAGCGGCAACCTGCTCGCCGCGGCCATGGACTATGGCGCCGTGGCGGCGCACTTCACGGGACTCACGCCCGAGGCCGTCCGGATCCCGCGCGGAGACGGCGGCTGGGACCGCTTCCCGACGCCCCCGGCCGAGCACCTGCTGCTGCGGACCGTGGCGCACATGTTCGTGCACGGCAGCCTGCTGCACGTGCTCGCGAACCTGTGGTTCCTCTGGATCTTCGGCGACAACGTCGAAGACCGCCTCGGGCGCCTGCGCTACCTCGCGCTCTACTTCGGCAGCGGCCTCGCCGCGCTCGCGGCCCAGATCGCCGCCCACCCTGCCGCCGGTGTGCCGATGGTCGGCGCCTCGGGCGCGATCGCCGGGGTCCTCGGCGCCTACGCCGTGGCCTTCCCGCACAGCCGGGTCGTCACGCTGGTGCCGATCGGCTTCGTTCCGGTGTTCGTGCACCTGCCGGCACGCTTCTTCCTGCTCGTGTGGTTCGCGATCCAGCTCGTCAGCGGCTTCGGCTCGCCGGCCGGCGGAGGCGTCGCCTGGTGGGCGCACGTGGGCGGATTCGTCGCCGGCATGCTGCTGCTCAGGGTGTTGACCCCCCGGCCCCGCCGGCAGGTCCACGTCGAGATCAAGCTCGACGACTAGGTGCTTCGAAACAGTACGGATGCGCTGCGTGTCCGTGCTGCTGCTGGCAACCCTTCCGCTCGTCGCCCAACATGCGCCGGCGCCGGCGGCCAAGGTGCTGGCGCCGCAACCTGCGGCGCAGCCGGGCGAGCGGCACCGGCCGGACACCCGGCTTCCGCCCGACGCGGCCTTCGATCATCTGCTCGCTGCCGCGATCGCGGCCACGGCCACGCCAAAGGCGCCCCTGCCACGCCCGGCCGGCGCCGGCCGGCGCCTGTTCGTGGTCGTCTGTGCTCCGGAGGCGGCGAAGGCACCGCACGAGCTGTTCGCGGTGGCCGCGAAGGACCTGCTCGTGCTGAGTTCACCCGGGCCCTGCGTGCGCCTCGAGGAGATCGCGGCGATCGAGCGCAGCGCCACGCGCGACGAGGTGTCCCTCGGCGTGGTCCTCGTGCCCGAGCCGGTGCAGGCAGCCACGCCCGCACTGCTCTCGCCGGCACAGACCGCATTGCAACGGCGCCTCGCGGCGGATCCCAGGACCCAGGCCGAGAACCAGATCGCGGCGATCCTGGCCCTGTCGCCGGTGCTCACCGATCTGGTCGCGAAGGACCGGTTCCAGCTGGTGAGCGCGGTCCTGCGCCCGGACGGCACGCTGGTCTGGTGGGCCCCCTGGCGCACGGATCCAACGCGCCGCCCGCCGGAGCCGCGCGCCGCCCACGTGCCGCCGGGTCACCACAAGTGACTTCCGCGCGGAGCCTGGTTCCGGTCCGATGCCGGCCATGTCCGAACTGATCTCGATCGTCGTCCCAGTGTTCAACGAGGAGGACGGGCTGCCGGAGCTGCACACGCGCCTGACCAGCGTGTTCGCGAGCCTCCCGTTCCGTTACGAGATCGTGTTCGTCGACGATGGCAGCTCGGATGGTTCGCTGGCGCTGCTCAAGCGCCTGCATGCCGCCGACCCATGCGTGCGCTACCTGCGCCTGTCGCGCAACTTCGGCCACCAGACCGCGATCACCGCCGGCATGGACCACGCGAGCGGGGATGCGGTGATCGTCATGGACGCCGACCTGCAGGATCCGCCCGAGCTGGTGCCGGACATGATCCGCCGGTACCAGGCCGGGGCCGACGTCGTCTACGGCGTGCGCGAGGAACGGCTCGGCATCTCGCCGCTGCGCCAGGCGATCTATCGCGCGTTCTACCGCTGCCTGCGGCGGCTCACGCCGATCGCGATCCCGCTCGACTCCGGCGACTTCCGGCTGCTCTCGCGGCGCGTGCTCGAGCAACTGCGGCGGATGCCCGAACGCAACCGCTTCGTGCGCGGACTCGTCGCCTGGGTCGGCTACCGCCAGGAAGGCGTGCCGTACGTGCGCCCCGGCCGCTTCGCCGGCAAGCCCAAGTACACCTGGACCAAGTTGATGCGCCTGGCCGCCGACGGCGTGTTCTCGTTCTCGTTCCTGCCGCTGCGCCTCGCCACCTGGCTCGGGTTCCTGGTGACCGGACTCGGCGGCCTCTATGGCCTCTATGCCCTGATCGCGCCGCTGCTCGGCAAGTCGACACCTCCCGGGTGGACGTCGCTGATGATCGTGCTGCTCGTGCTCGGCGGCGTGCAGCTGATCACCCTCGGCGTGATCGGCTCCTACATCGGCCGCATCTTCGACGAGGTCAAACAGCGCCCGCTCTACGTCGTCGCCGAGCGCGGCGGTCTCGCGGCTCCCGCGCCCTGAGGTACTCGCGCGTGGCGCCGCTGCCTCAGCGGGCGTGCGAGCGGAAGCGTTCGAGCGTCGCGCTGGCCTTGGTCAGCACGTGCGCCGCGGACTCGCGGGTCAGGATTTCGATGCCCTGCCGCACGTGCTCGACGGCGTAGATCGAGAACTTGCCGGCGGACACCGCTTCGAGCACGTCGGGACCGAGCATCAGGTCGGCGGTGTTGGAGCGTGGGATCAGGACGCCGTTGCCGGTCCGCAGGCCGCGCATGCGGCACAGCCGGAAGAAGCCCTCGATCTTCTCGTTCACGCCACCCACCGCCTGGATCTCGCCCTTCTGGTTGACGGCGCCGGTCACGGCGAGCCGCTGGTCGATCGGCACGCGCGAGAGCGAGCTCAAGAGCGCGTAGAGCTCCGCGGAGGAGGCGGAATCGCCCTCCACGCCGCCATAGGTCTGTTCGAAGCAGACGGTGGCCTGCAGGCAGATCGGCTTCTCCTGGGCGAAGGTCTCGAGCAGATAACCCTCGAGGATCATCACGCCCTTGTCGTGGATCGGCCCCGAGAGCATCGCCTCGCGCTCGATGTTCAGCAGGCCGGAGCGCGACAGCGAGCCGGCGCCGGTCGACGCGGTGATCCGGCTCGGCTTGCCGAACGCGAACTCGCCGACCTCGTCGACGGTCAAGGCGTTGACCTGGCCCACGGCCTCGCCCTGGGTCCGGATCAGCAGATAGCCGTGCGCGAAGTCCTGCTCGAGCTGTTCGCGCGGCAGATCCATGCGCCAGATCCGCGCCAGGCGCGCGCGATCGACGTGCTCGCGTTTGACCGGGCCCTGGCTGCCCTGCTGGCACAGGTGGGCGGCCTCGCGCGCGAGGTCGCCGAGTTCCCCGAAGCGCGTGGTCAACCGATCGCGGCGTCCGGCCTGCCGCGCGCCGAACTCGGCGATCGCTGCGGCCGCACCCGGGTCGAAGGGCCGCAGCCCCTCGGCCTCGGCCAGCCACACCAGGAAGTCGGCGTAGCGGCGCAGGTTCGCGGGGCTCGCCGGGATCGTCGTGTCGAACTCGGCGTGCACCTTGAAAATCTGCGGGAAGTCCGGATCCTCGCCCGCGAGCCGCTCGTAGACGCCGGGTTCCCCGATCATCACCACCTTGAGGTCGATCGGGATGGCTTCCGGCTGCATCGCGCCGGCCGTGGTCCCGGCGGAGGGGTCGAACTCGCGCACCTCGAGCTTGCCGAACTTCAGCGCCCGCTTGAGATGCGACCACACGCCTGGCTCCTGCAGCACGTCCACACAGGAGAGGATCAGGTAGCCGCCGTCGGCGCGCAGGATCGCCCCCGGATGGATCGAGGCCAGCGGCACGCGCGTGCCGTCCTTCGGCGTGTCGATCGTTCCGAAGAGGTTCGCATAGGTCGGGTTCGACTCGATCACGACCGGGCAGTCCTCGGTGGCGCTGGTCTTGACGACGTGCACCGCGAGCTCGGCCATGCGCTCCTCGCCGGCCGGCGACTGCGTGACCAGCGGCACCTGCGCCGTCTCCTGGCCCTGCTCCTCGCCGTTCTCCTCGCGCCCACGGACCCAGAGCTCGAGGTTGCGCAACACGAAACCGCGCAACGCCTGCAGGTGCTCGGCGACCTCGCGTTGCGGCCAGCGCCGCGCAAACTCCTTGAAGTGCAGGTCGAGCACGCGGTCGGCGATGCGCCGGTCCATCTGCTGCAGGTCGCGCTGCGCGTGGTGCCGCAGCTGCCGGACGCGTTCCGTCGCCTCCTCGAGCCGCTCGAGCAGTTCCTCACGCGCCTGCAGCAGACGGTCGCGGTCGGTGGCGCCGAGCTTGCCTGCCTGGGCGAGCGCGAGCAGGGCATCGGGCGAGATCGCTTCGCCGCCGTGCACCGGATAGACGTCGGCCACCGTGCTGCCGCTGCCACTGTCGAAGTGCACGAGCGAACATCCCTGGCGCTCGACCTCGCGCTG
>CAZSKV010000230.1:0-6243 GCA_964607495.1 uncultured candidatus Brocadiaceae bacterium | reverse complement strand
TGCCGGCCTCGACCCCGACCTGCCGCTCGTCGTCGATCCGGGCCTCGAGTGGTCGAGCTTCTTCGGCGGCAGCGGTGCGGACTGGATCGAGGGCCTCGCGCTGACGGGCGACGGCAGCCCGCTGCTCTGCGGTTCGACGAGCTCGTTCAATCTGCCGACCACGGCCATGGCCTGGCAGAAGGCGATCCGCGTGCCGCAGGATGCGTTCGTCGCCCGGCTCAGTGCCGATGGCTCGGCGCTGGTCTGGTGCACGTACTACGGCGGTTCCGGCATCGACATCCCGCTCGACATGCTGCTGACGAGCACCGGCGCTGTGGTCGGCGGCATGACGACCTCGACCGATCTGCCGGTCGCGGGCGTGGCGCCGGGCGGCGCGATGGACGGTTTCGTGTTCCGTCTGGCGATGGACGGCGGGATGGTCGCGTTCACCCAGTACTTCGGTGGCAGTGGCGGCGACTGGATCGCCCGCCTCGCGCCGGCGACGACGGACGCCGGCTTCCTCGTGGCCGGCTTCACCGACTCGACGAACCTGCCGTGCACGCCCGGCTGCTACCAGGCCGCGCGGCGCGGGGGGCGCGACCTCTTCGTGTGCCGCATCGCGCCGTCCCTGGCCACGACCTACAGCACGTATCTCGGCGGCAGCGCGGACGAGGGCCTCTGGACCGCGAGCTGGCCCAGCAATCCGATCGACATGCGCATCCTCGGCCTCGCCGTGGATGCGCAGGACCGAGCGGTCGTCGCCAGCACCACCTTCTCGCCGGACTTCCCGACCACCGCCGGCGTCGTCGCCCCGACCTGGCGCGGCGGCAGCACCGACGCGGTGGTCGCGATGCTCGAGCCGGACGGCAAGGGCTTGACCTTCGCGACGTTCCTCGGCGGCAACGGCTACGACGCCTGCGCCTGCGCCGCGATCGAAGCCAGCGGCACGATTGCCGTCGCCGGCTACACGTACTCGAGCGACTTCCCGACCACGAGCGGGGCGTTCGACCGCACGTTCGGCGGCGGCGCCGGGATGAACGACGCCTTCGTCGTGCGGCTCGCGAGCCGCGGCACGAGCCTCGCCTACGCGACCTTCCTGGGCGGCACGGACTACGACTCGGCCACGTCCCTCCTGGCCGATCGGCACGGCCTGCTCACCATCGGCGGCTTTGGCGGCGCCGCCTTCCCGACCTCCCAGGGCTCGCTGCAGCCCTTCTCGTTCGGCGGCCAGTCCGGCTTCGTGACCCGCCTCGATCCGGCAGGCCGCGGCGGCAGTGACCTGATCTACAGCACGCTCTTCGGGGGCATGCCCGGAAGCTTCGTCAACGTGATGGCACTGGCCGACGCCGGCCTCGGCGCGGTCGCGATCGCTGGCCCGAGCTCGGATGCGAGCTTGCCGACGACGGCGGGTGGATACGCAACGACGTTCGCGGGCGGCGCCTCCGACGGGTTCGCGTCCAGGCTCGACCTCCTGCCGCACGGGGTGACCCGCCTCGGTACTCCGACTCCTGCCTGCCTCGGGCCGGTGTTCGGGCTCGTGCGGGGGCAGCCGCGGCCGGGCAACTCCGCGTTTGCTGTCTACTGTCAGGCCGCGCCACCCGGCGCGCGCGGCGTCGTGATCCTCGGTGCACCCTTCGCCAGCGGTTCGCCGATCCTCAACGTCGCGATGTTCGTCGACCCGCAACGGCCCTGGCTCGCGTTCCCGGTCCTGGCCGATCCGAGCGGAGCGGCGATCCTGAACCTCCCCCTGCCTTGGACCATGCCCCCCACCGGCCAGGTGGCGGTCCAATTCGGTTGGGAGAACACCGCGGCCTGTGGGAACGGCAGCTGGCTGTCCGCAGCCGCCGCCTTGCGCTTCTGAGCGCCACTCCCGACCGCGCCCCGACCGCCCGCCGTGAGTGGACCTCAAGCCGCCGCGGCCCAGAGACGAAAACCACTGCCGGAGGACGGACGCGGCGCCATGGCGAAGATCCTGGTCATCGACGATGAAGCACAGATCCGCGATCTGCTGCGGCAATGCCTCGAGCGCCAGGGTCACGAGGTCCATGCCGCGGCCGACGGCAAGCGCGGTCTGACGCTCTTCCACGAACACCCGGCCGATCTCGTGATCACCGACCTGCTGATGCCCGAGTGCGACGGGATCGAGGTGATCTCGGCCCTGCGCCGGAACGGCGTCAACGCCCCGATCCTCGCGCTCTCCGGCAGCCTCGGCCTCGGGTTCCTGCACAACGCACTCGCGTTCGGCGCGACCCGCGGCCTGGTCAAGCCGTTCTCGCTCGAGGAGCTCGTCGACGCGGTCGACGACCTGCTCGAAGCGCCCGCCTGAACGGGCGCCGCCCAGCTCCCCTGGCCGATCCGCGGGCGAGGCCGGGATCGCAACGCGACGCCACGCTACATTCCTCCGCCCCATGACCCAGGGCGAACTCGCGAAGACCTACGAGCCGGCGGCAGTCGAGGCCGCGACGATGCAACGCTGGCTGACGGAGAAGGCGTTCGCCGCGCACCCCGACGCACGCGAGCACCGCTACGTGGTCATGATGCCACTGCCCAACGTGACCGGCGCCCTGCACATGGGCCACGCGATGGACAACGTGATGCAGGATCTGCTGATCCGCTGGCATCGGATGCAGGGCGAGAACACCTTGTGGATGGCCGGGACCGACCATGCCGGCATCGCCACCCAGGCCGTCGTCGAGAAGCGGCTCAAGGAGCTCGAAGGCAAGACCCGCCACGACGTCGGCCGCGACGGCCTCGTGCAACGCATCTGGGCCTGGAAGGAGCAGTGCCAGACCCGGATCGTCAAGCAGCAACAGGCCATGGGCTGCTCGTGCGACTGGGATCGCACGCGCTTCACGATGGACGCAGTGTGCGCGCGCGCCGTGCGCCACGTGTTCTTCCGGATGTTCGCCGACGGGCTGATCTACCAGGGCCTGCGCCTCGTGAACTGGGACTGTGCGCTGCAGACCGCGGTCGCCGACGACGAGCTCTACAAGGCGAGCGTGCAGGGGCATTTCTGGTACCTGCGCTACCCGGTGATCGACCCCCGGCCGGGGGAGCCGACGCATGTGACGGTCGCGACCACGCGGCCGGAGACGCTGCTCGGGGACACGGCCGTGGCCGTGCATCCCGACCCGCGCGCAGCCGTCGCCGACCGCGCGATCGATCCAGCGCACCTCGCACACCTCGAGCAGGTCGCAGCGCTCGCGCGCGCCGGGCGCAAGGTGATGCTGCCGCTCGCGAAGCGCCCGATCCCGATCGTGCTCGACGCCTGGGCGGATCCGACGCTCGGCAGCGGCTGCGTGAAGGTCACGCCCGCGCACGATCCCAACGACTACCAGGTGTGGCTGCGGCACCGCCAGGAGATCGCGATCCTGCGCGTGCTGAACGACGATGGCACGCTGAACGACAAGGCCGGCGAGTTCGCCGGGCTCGACCGCTTCGTCGCGCGCGAGCGGATCGTCGCCGCACTCCAGCACGAGGGCCTCGTCGCACGCGTCGAGGACCGCGCGATCGAGATCGACCACTCGGACCGCAGCAAGACGATCGTCGAGCCGTTGCTCAGCAAGCAGTGGTTCGTGCGCATGGGCGATGTCGAGGGCGGGATCGTCCTCGGCCGCGGCACGGCCAACGAACGCCCGGGCCGCGGCCTCGCGCAGGCGGCGATCGACGCCGCCGGCGCGGCCTGGCGCTCGCCGACCGGCCGCCACGTCGAGTTCCATCCCGATGGCGAGCGTTACGCGAAGATCTACCTCGCCTGGCTGCAGGAGAAGCGCGACTGGTGCATCAGCCGCCAGCTCTGGTGGGGTCATCGCATCCCGGTGTGGAACGGCCGCTTCGCCAAGGACGCGTTCCTGGGCCTCGAAGGCATCCTCGCCGCGAACCAGGGCCGCCCCGACCTCGCGGCCTTCGCGATCCTGCCCGACGGCACGCGCGTGACGCCGCACGAAGCGCTGGAGCTCATGCGCGGAGCGGACGCCCCGGCCACGGTCGACGTGCAGATCTGCTTCCGTGACGAGCATCTCGAGCAGCAGCTCGCGCCGATGCTGCAGATGGCCGGCCTCACGGCGGACCCCGACGTGCTCGACACCTGGTTCTCGTCGGCGATCTGGCCGTTCTCGACCCTCGGCTGGCCGGACCCGGCGAGTGCGCGGGTAGACAAGGGCCAGCCACAGCTCGGAGCCGACGGCGACGCCCCCGACTGCCTGGCCTACTACTACCCCGGCTCCTGCCTCGTGACGGGCCGGGACATCCTCACGCTCTGGGTCGCGCGCATGGTCGTGCTCGGGATGTACGCGCTCGGCGACGTGCCGTTCACCGACGTGTTCCTGCACGCGAACATCCAGGACGGCAAGGGCGAACGCATGAGCAAGTCGAAGGGCAACGGCATCGACCCCGTCGACATCATCGAGCGCTATGGCGCCGACGCGATGCGCTACGTGATCTGCGAGATGCAGACCGGCACGCAGGACATCCGCCTGCCGGTGCAGGCGATCTCGCCGTACACCGGCGAGCTGATCGACCTGACGACCGCGAAGCACGGCCGCACGATCTTCACCTACCTCGATCCGAAGAGCGGCAAGGAGTTCGACGTGCTCGGCACGATGCCCGACGTGCCGGCCGCGAAGCTCGTGAGCGAGCGCTTCGAGGTCGGCCGCGCCTTCTGCAACAAGCTGTGGAACGCGGCGCGCTTCGCGCTGATGAACCTGCAGGAGGTCCGGTTCACGCCGCTTCACGCGCAGGATCTCGCGCTCGAGGACCGCTGGATCCTGTCCCGCCTCGAGGCCGCGCGCGCGACCGCGCACGGCCAGCTCACCGCCTACACCCCGAGTGCCGCGATCGGGGCGCTGCGCGAGTTCTTCTGGAGCGATCTCTGCGACTGGTACCTGGAGCTCGTCAAACCGCGGATGAAGGACCCGGCCCGGGCCGGCGTCGCGCAGCAGGTGCTCGCCTTCGTGCTCGACCAGGTCCTGCGCCTCTTCCATCCCTTCGTGCCGTTCATCACCGAGGCGCTGTGGCAGAAGCTCTGCGAGCAGGCCCCGCAGCGCGGGATCGCCGCGACCCTCGCGCCGGCGCCGCTCCTGGTGGGTGCCGCCTGGCCCGAACCCATCGCGGCGGCGCGCGACCCGCAGCTCGAGGAGCGGATCGCGTTCCTGCAGCTCTGCGTGACCGCGATCCGCGAGGTCCGGGCGCGCTACGTCGTGCCGCCGTCGGCGCGCTTGCCGCTGCGCATCCGCGCGACGGGCGCGAGCGCCGAAGCACTGACCCCCACCAGGCAGCTGCTGGCCCACATGGCCGGCGCCGCCGAGGTCGTGATCGCCGCGAATCCCGACAAGCCGCGGGATGCCGCGACCGCAGTCGTCAAGGACCTCGAGATCCACGTCTGCGGCGTCGTCGACGCCGAGAAGGAGAAGCGCAAGCTCGCGAAGCAGCTCGAGCAGCTGCAGGCCCGGATCGACACCAGCGCGAAGAAGCTCGCGAACGAGGGCTTCCTGGCCAAGGCCGGCGAGGCAGTCGTGCAGAAGGAGCGCGCCCAGCTCGCCGAGCTGCGCGCGCAGCTCGCGAGCGTCGAGCAGGGACTGCGGGATCTGGGCTGAGCGACTGCCGGTCAGCGCGCGGCGAACACCGCCGCCAGAGTGGGCGCATCGAGGACGCGGTCGGTCCAGAGGTCCAGGTCTTCGGGAGTGCCAGTGCGCACGCGGTCGAGGATGGGCTGGGGCAACGTGCCAAAGCGCCTGGTGAGGACCCGCAGCAGGGTTTCGACCCGGCCTTCGACGCGGCCTTCGACGCGGCCTTCGTCACGCAATCGCTGAGCTGTCGTCATGATCAGGGTTCTCGTGGATGGATCGGTGACCTCGCGCAGCAACTCGGCAAAGTGCTCGTTCCCGAAGTCGCTGACGTTCCAAACATAGCACCAGAACTGCTGCAGGTCCGACTCCGCGCCCTGCTGCGCGGCGAGAGCCTGGATCCAGCCGAGCGCGCGGCGCACCAGGCATGGACGCAGGCCCCGGCCGCCGCCCGCGCCATCCCATCTGGAAAGCCGGCAGCGGCTCGCGCTGGCTCTTGTGCGTTCGCAGCAGGTACAGCCCCACTGATCGCGGAGTCCGCCGCGGATCATCGGATCCGTTGCGCGGAACCAGCCTCAGCGTGCCCCTATCGTCGCCTTTGCCGCACGGCTCATCACCAGGCCGAGCGCATTCGCCGTCGGGTCGGGGCCGGCGTAGCCCTGCACGTAGAGCGAGGCGCCGAGCAGGCCGGCATCACCGG
>CAZSKV010000229.1:0-1760 GCA_964607495.1 uncultured candidatus Brocadiaceae bacterium | reverse complement strand
AGGCGGCTTCGGAGAGGGCCCCAAGCGCTACCCGAACGGCGGCTTCGCGGTGCTCCCCTACTGGGTTCCGCTCGCGAACCGCACGACCGAGCGCTTCGCGTTCGCCGAACCCCTGGTCGGCCGCTCGCTCTACGTCGTGCTCAGCAAGCCGGCGCTGCCGCCGGGGTTCCGCCGCGTCGACGACACGACCCGGGTGCGCCTGTGGTCGCGCGAGCCGGGTGCGGTCCGGGATGGTGAGCCGATCGACCTCGTGCTCGACCGGCCGCTCGAGTCCGGATCGGTGTTCAACCGCGAGGACCGCGACATGCTCTGGTTCGACGTGCCACTGAAGGCCCGTGTCGAGTCGGTCGCGATCGAAGCCGAGGGCGAGGGACTGCAGTTGGTCGGACTGACGCTCGCGCGCGAGCGGGGCGATGTCGGACAGCCGCTGGCACTCGGCCAGGCCTCGCTCGGCGGTGTCGAAACGGACCTGCGCGGGGCCTACCCGGAGGAAGCCGGGGTCGAGCTCTTCTCCGGCCAGAGCCACGCCGTGCGCCTCGCGGGCGAGAAGCCGATCGCCGCCAACCGCTGCTGGGTGTTCCATCGCGCCCGCGCCGGAGCGATCTCGGCCACGAGCCTGCCGGCCGGAACGCGGGTGGGCGAGGTCCGGCTGCACTTGCGCGATCCGCAGGGCAAGCCGGCGCAGGTCAAGCTCGCGCTCGAGCACCAGGTGTCGGTGTTCTTCGACCGGGCCCGCGCGAACCTCTACGACCGACCTCCCGAGGGCAGTGGCGCCGAGATCGCCTTCCGCTGGCAGGACGAGCGCGGGGACGCCTACGTCGATCTCGCCCAGGCGATCGACGTGCCGGAAGGCCACGCGGTCGAAGGCGTCGAGTTCGCGAACCTCGGTCCCTACCCGCTGCGCTTCCGCGCGCTCGTGTTCGGGAGCGAGCGGCGCGTGCCGCCCCAGGAGCAGCCGGATTCGCCGCTGCAGCCCACGGGCCAGAGCCAGCAGGTCGTGCTCAAGCGCGCCTACCTCGACCAGGTGCAGGGCGCGTGGTTCGCGATCTACCGCGGCGGCAAGCTCGTGCGCACGACGCTGCCCGAGGAGCAGGCGCAGGAGCGGCGCCTGCAGCGGCAGCAGCCGCGGCCTCCGGCCGAGCAGGCGCCGATCGAGACCGTGACCGACGAGCTGGGCGGGCGGGTCTACGAGGCCTTCGTGCCGCTGCCGGGCCCGACCTGGTCGGGCGCCGTGCTCGGCGTGTTCCTGCCTGATCTCGAGCGTGGTCCGTTCCTGCGCTGGCTCGACCTGCTGCAGATCGCGTTCTGCGTGCTCGCGGCGCCGGCGCTGTTGTTCCTGCTCAGCGAGGGGATCGCCGCGCTCGGCAGCCTGCGCCTGCGCCTGATGGCCGTGTTGACGCTGGCCGCGCTGGTCCCCCTGGTCCTGCTCTCGGTCGTGCTCGTGCGCGTGCTCGAACAGGAGCAGGAGCGCAGCTCGCTCGAGGCCGTGCGTGCGGCGATGCAGTCGGTCTCGTCCCGTCTGCAGGAGCAGAAGGCCCGCCTGCAGATCAATGCCCGCACCTGGCTCGCTGGGCTCGTGCAGGAGCTGCAGCGCGTGGCCGGCGCCGCCCCGGTGTCGGCGCCGGTGTTCGAGCGCGCGCGGCCGACCTTCGAGTCGTTGTTGCGCAGCCAGATGCCGCCCGAGTGGAAGGGCGCGTTCTCGAGCCTGCAGTGGATGCCGCGCGCCGCCTCGGGCACGCAGGCTCCAGCGCCGATCGCGA
>CAZSKV010000228.1:0-7286 GCA_964607495.1 uncultured candidatus Brocadiaceae bacterium | reverse complement strand
GTCAAGCACCCGGCCACGGTCCAATCCGGCGACGTGGTGTTCGTCGACGAGCCACCCGACCGCGTGCGCCTGACCAGGATCGAGGCCGTGCGGGGCGACGGCTGGCTGCGCCTTCCCGATGGCTCGCATGTCGGCCGTGATGCCGTGCGCGCCAGGGTCATGACCGTGTTCGGAGGCAAGGATGGCAAGTAGGCGCTCCCGGCCAACGGGTCTGCTCGCCGGCGAGAAGGCACTGACCAGCGCCCTGCGCACGTTCTTCGCGAGTGACACCCCCGACTGGCTGGTCGGCGTCGGGGACGACTGTGCGGTGGTGCGGCCGCGCGGCGATGCGATCGTGCTGAAGACCGATCCGGTGGTGGTTGGAGTGCATTGTGCGCCGGGAACTCCCGCGCGCCTGATCGCCAGGAAGGCGGTGCATCGCAACTTCTCCGACCTCGCGGCGATCGGCGCAGCTCCCGACTGGGTGCTCGCGACCGTGCTCCTGCCCAAGGGCTACCCCAAGCGCGCGCGCCGGGAGCTCTTCGTCGGCCTGCGGGCCGCAGCGACCGCTGCCGGCGCGGTCGTGGTCGGGGGGCACACCGGGGGGACTCCGGGTCCGCTGACGCTCTCGATCACGGTGATCGGGCATCTCGTCGGCCGGCCGCTGTTGCGCTCGGCGGCTCGCGCCGGCGACGCGATCCACGTGACCGGTGCCTTGGGGGGGAGTGGCCGGGGGAAGCACCTGCGTTTCCGCCCACGCCTGGCGGAGGGGGCCTGGCTGGCCCGCCAGCGCCAGACCGGCGCAGTGATCGACGTCTCGGACGGCCTGCTGATCGACCTGGCCACGGTGCTCGCGCGCAGCGGTGGCCTGGGGGCGGAGCTCTTCGCCGACTCGCTGCCGATCGCGCGGGCCGCGACCGGCCTCGCGGCGGCCCTGACCGAGGGCGAGGACTACGAGCTGCTGTTCACCTGGCGACCGGGGCCGGCGCCGCGCGGCAAGGGCATTCTGCCCGTCACGGCGCGCAGGCCGATCGGGCGCGTGGTCGCCGAACCCGGCATCCACCTGGTGACCGCGGATGGACGCCGGCAGCGCCTGGCCGTGAGAGGCTTCGAGCATGCTCTCTGAGCGCCACTTCGTGCTGCGGGACCCGGCTGCGACCAAGGCCCTCGGCCGCGTCCTGGGCCGGCACCTGCGCGCTGGGGATCTGCTGGCCCTGCATGGCGAGCTGGGGGCCGGCAAGACCTGCCTCGTGCGTGGCCTCGCCGAAGGCCTCGGGGTGCTCGATCCCGAGGCCGTGTCCAGCCCCACCTACCTGCTGGTGGTCGAACACCCGGGGCCGATCCCCCTGATCCACATGGATGCCTACCTGCCGGCCAAGCTCGCGGGCTTCCTGGCCGACGGCGGCCTGGACTACGTGACCGGCCAGCCCGCGGTCGTGGCGGTCGAGTGGGCGGAGCGGGTGCCAGGCCTCGTAGGGCCCATGGCGCTGCGTGTCGAGCTCCGCGCGGCCTCGGCCGGCCGCGAGGTGACGTTGCGGGGGGACGCGGCGCGCTTTCCATGGCTTGCGGGCCTGGACGAAAGTGCGCTCATGCCTGAACCTTCTGACCCAGACGCCCGTTAGGCGCGCCCTCATGGTCGGTCCCTATCCACACCCCGACGACCCCTCCGCCAAGCACGCGGCACGGCGCGAGCCCAGGGGGGGATCGGGTGCGGGCGGCGGAGCCGAACCAGCCGACACCGTCGATTGGCTGGACGGGTTCCGGCGTGGGGAACCGGAGGCATTCCAAGCCATCGTTGGCCGCTACCAGAGCCGGCTGGTGCAGTTCTTCTACCGGCTCTGCTGGGATCGGGATCGGGCCGAGGACTTCACGCAGGACCTGTTCCTGAAGCTGGTCCGTGGGGCGAAGAACTACCGCCCGGAAGGCCGGCTCAGCACCTTCATCTTCCGCGTCGCGACCAACCTCTGGATCGATCACTACCGCTCGGTCCGTCCGCAGCCCCGGCTCCATTCGCTCGACCAGGTCCTGATCGAGGGGGAGCAGTCGCTGGCCGATCGCACGCCGGCCCCGGGACCGACCCCGGCCCAGCAGGCAGTCGCGGACGAGGAGAAGGCCCGCCTGCGGCATGCGGTCGAGGGCCTGACCGAACCGCACCGGCTGGTGTTCGAGCTCGCCGTCTATCAGGAGCTCCCCTATCCCCAGATCAGCGAGATCCTGGGGATCCCGGTCGGGACCGTGAAGTCGCGGATGCACAACTCGGTGCAGGCGCTCAAGCAGCTGCTGGCGGAGCCGAAGGGGGATGGCTCGTTTCGCCGCGCCTCCGGAGGTGCCGGATGAACCCTGAGACGAGACGCCAGGATTGCGGCGAGTCGATCGACCTCGTGCTCGGGCAGCTGACGGGTGCGCGCGCCGAGCACGCGCGCGTGCGGGCCGAACGGGAGCCGGAGTTCGGCGCGCTGGTGGCTGCGGATGCCGCGCTCTTCGCGCAGCTGCGGACCTTGACCTGTGCCCCGTCCCAGGCCGCGGGCGTCGCGCTGCGCGTCGCGCTGGAGCGCCGGCAGCAGGTGCGCGCGGACGCGCTGCCGGTGCGCGAGTCCTTGCGCGTGCTGCTGCACCGCGCCCTGCGGATCGCCGCGGTGGCCGCGATCGTGCTGCAGGGTGCGGAGCTCGGCGGGCGCCTGTGGCGCGAGCAGAAGCTCGCGCACTTCGCGGCCCAGCTGCAGGTCAGCGAGATGCCCGTGCCGACCCTGCCTGCGACCGAACCCGCGCTAGCCGCCGGGCGCGACGGCATCGCGGCGCCGGAGTACGGCAACGCCGAGAGCGTGCTGGCTGCGGGCGACAAGGGCTTTGCCGACCTCTACGCGCGCGTGCGCGCGGTCGCCGACCTGCAGATCGCGCACGATGCACTCGAGCACGATCGCAACCTCGCGCTGCGCCGGATCGAGTTCGCGAACGCGCGCTCGGCGCAGGCGCGGCGGCTCCTGATCGAGCGCTCGGGCGGGAGTCTCGCGCTCGAAGAGCGCGTGCAGGCGCTGGTCGCCGAACTCGCGCGCCAGTTCCGGCCGCGGCTGGCGGATGGTTCCGCGACCGTGCCGGAAAGCGCCTACGCGTTGCGCGCCTTCCTCGCCGCTGGCTCGACCTGCACGCACGGTGAGCACGCTTCGCTCGTGCGCGCCACCGGCCACTGGCTCGAGCGCCGCCTGCTCGGCGCCAAGGATGCCGATCTCGCGATCGCCCTGGCAGCCTTGACGGATCTCGCGGTCCTGGGCGAGAGCGCGGCGGAGGATCTCGTGCGCGAGCACGGCCAGAGGCTCGTGCACTCGCTGCTGCAGCCGGCTCCCGCGCGTGCCAGCGAATTGCTGCGCTGGGAGACCGATCTGGCCGCGCTCGGCGATGCCGGGCTGATGCTGCGCTTCCTGCCGGCGTTCGGTGTGCAGGTGAAGGCGGTCTACGAAGCCAGGCTCCTGCTCCTGAGCCACCTCGAGGCACGGCTCGCGAATTCGGTGGGTGAGCGCCCGCAGGTGCTGGCCGCGGAGCTCTACGGGTTCGGCGATCTCGTCGCTCGCGCCGAGGTCGACCGCAGGTTGCGCTTGTGGCGGCCCAAGCTCCTGCTGCCGGACTACGTCGCGGTGCATCACCTGAGCTGGAGCCAATACCCGTTGCGCCTGGGCTGGAGCGAGTACCAGAACGACCTGCGCCAGCTCGCGGCGATCCCGACTCCCGACCAGCCACTCGGGACCGCGGCCCTGGCCCTGAGCCTCGCGCTGCACTATGCGGCGCCGGGTGCCTACGAACTCGCGGCGCTGGGCAGCAACGAATAGCCAGCGCCGGGCGCCAGCACGGAGACAGGAGCAGACTCCCTCCGGCCACGGTCGGCTGCTATCGTCCTCCGCTTCGGCGCATGCGACCTCAACATCTCCGCACCCTGCTGACGGTTCTGGCTGGCACGCTGCTCTCGGCCCAGGATCCAGGGACGCGGCCGGAGAGCCGGCCCGGTTCCGCGGCCGCGGGTGCAGGCACGAAGCCGTCGGAGATCCCGATCCCATCGGATCAGGAAGGCAATCTGGTGCTCGAGCTGACGGTCGAGGACGCGCTGCGGCTCGGACGCGGCAACAACACGAAGCTGCGTGCTGACGAGCTGGCGCCCTTCCGCGCGCGCGAAGTCCTGCGCGAGGCGCACGCCTTCTTCGAACCGGAGCTCTACGGCGAGATCGGGGCGTCGCGGACCAAGGACCCTTCGCGCAACATCTTCGCGCCGGGGGTGACGCGCGAGATCTACGACAGCAAGCTCGGCTGGCGGCAGCGGGTCGCCACCGGCGGACTCTTCGACATCGCCCTCGCCCCGACCCGGGTCAACCAGTCGGTTGCGATCCCGGGATTCCCGAGCGAGCAGTACATGAGCGAGGTGAACCTCTCGGTCACCCAGCCCTTGCTGCGCGGGTTCGGCACCGACTACACGCTGCGCAACGTGCGGATCGCCGAGGCCGCGTTGGCCGGCTCCGAGCAGCGGTTCGACCGGTCGATCCAGCAGACCTTGCTGGAGATCGTCGTCGCCTACTGGGAGCTCGTGTTCGCCCGCGAGAACTACCGGGTCGTCTTCCAGTCGTACGATCTGGCCCGCGAGCAGCTGCGGATCACCAACGAGCGCATCCGCGTGCGCGAGTTGGCCGAGCGCGACCGGATTGCCGACGAAGCCGAGGTCGCGCGCCGGCAGGAGGAGTTGATCACCGCCGAGAACCAGATCCGGGCGCGGGAGGACAACCTGCGCCGCCTGCTCTTCGACGACCGCGAAGGTCTGCTGTGGCGCCGCAACCTGCGGCCCACGAGCGGCGCACCGCAAGAGCCCTCGGTGCCCGAGATCGACTGGCGGGTGCCGGCCCAGACTGCGTTGCGCGAGCGTCCGGATCTCAAGGCGCTGCGGGCCGACGTGACCGTCGCCGAGCTGCAGCTGCTGGCCGCCGAACGCGACGTCCTGCCGCGCCTGGACCTGGTCGGCGCCTACGGCACCGACGGCACGCGCTCGAACTTCCCGGACGCCTGGAACGACAGCATGAGCCGCGAGTGGGAGGACTGGAGCGTGCGGCTCCAACTCGCAGTGCCGCTCGGCAACCAGGCGGCGCTGGCCGCCCGCGATCGCAGCAAGCTCTTCCTCGAAGAGCGGCAGCGGTTGCTCTACGCCGGCGAGATGGATGCGGCCAAGGAGGTGCGGCTCGCGCTGCGCGAGCTGAACACCAACAGCCTGCGGATCCGGGCCAGCCGCGAGAGCGTGCGCCTCGCCGAGACCAACCTCGACACCGAGCGCCAGAAGCTGCGGGTCGGACTGTCGACGATCTTCGAGGTGCAACGGCGCAACCAGGAACTCCAGGAAGCACGCAGCCGGCTGGTGCGTGCCGAGGTTGACTTCCGGATCGCCGAGGCCGGGCTGCTCTACGCGCAGGGCCGCCTCCTGCCGCCCAAGGACCGCCTGCCCTCGCCGATCGAATCGCAGCCGACCAAGTGAGCGGCCGCACGCAGATCCTGCCCGCAGGCCATGGTGACCAGCGCCCCCTGGCCGGGCTATAGCTGGAGTTGTCGCACCCCGTGATGCATCGCACCACATTGCTGTTCCCGCTCGCCCTGCTGACGGCCTGTGAGCGCAAGGAGGAGGTGGCTGCCCCGGTGCAGTCGCGGCCCGGGCCCGTGGGCCAGGGACCCGCGACCCCGCTCGGGCTCACGCCTTGGCACGCCGACTTCCCGGTCGAGGTGCACGTGTCGCCACACACGCAGGGCTACTGGTATGCCCGCACGCCGCGCCAGGCTCTCGAGCAGGTGGTCGCCAACCTGTCGGGGGCGTGCTCGCGCGAAGCCTGGCTCATGGCGCGCGACTTCTTCAAGCGGGCTCCGCCCGACGCCGCGCCGCTGCTGGCCGAGGCCGCGGCGCGCGCGATGCACGCGCCCGAGCGCGGCGAGGTGCTCGAGAACACGCTGGATGCGATCGGAGCCTTCGGCGATCCGGCGCTCGCCCGGACGCTCTTGCGGGCGCTCGAGCACAGCCGCGACGGCGTGCGGCACAAGGCGATGCGCGCCATGATCGGGGCCGGGACGGAGGAGACCCTGCTCGAAGCCAAGAAGCTGCTGCCCGGCCTCGACCTCCGGACCCACGCCGACTGGATCCGCGCGTTGCGCAGCCGGCTCGGCGCCAAGGCAGTGACCGAGTACCGGCAGGTGCTGGCGCGTCCCGAGCTCAAGCCGCTGCACAAGGAAGTGCTGACGGAGACTGCGAGGCTGCCGGAGAGCGCGGCGCTCGAACTGTTGAAGCCTCTCTTCGCGCAGGCCCAGGGCGAGGACCGCGCGTTGCTCGGGGCGATGCTGCACCAGAAGAGTGATCAGACCGGCACGGCCTACCTGCGCGACCTGCTGCGCTCGGACAAGCCGCATCTGCGCCAGCTCGCCGCGAGTGCCGCGGCGGGGGGCGACCTGCAATGGCTCCTGGCTGATCTCCTGAAGCTATCGGCGGACGACGATGCCCGGGTCCGGCTCGCGGTCGCGCAAGCGATCACCACGCTGCCCGGCGAGAACATCACGAAGACCCTCGAAGTCCTGGCTCTCGACGTCGACACCCCGACCCGCCAGGCCGCGCTCTTCGCGCTCCGGCAGCGCGGCGAGCGCCGCCTGCTCGACGAGATGGTGCAGAAGATCCGCACCGCGACCGGCACCGAACTGCGCAGCACGCTCGACGACCTGTGCGCGGCGCAGGACGGCAAGGCGGTGCCGGCCATGCAGTACCGCTATGAACGGAGCAACGGCGCCGAGGCCCGGCACATGCTGCGCTGCATGGCCTTCACGCGCAGCAAGGAGGCCCTGCCCGCCCTGCGCGCGATCTTCCTCGGCGCGGAGCGTGCCTTCGACGAGCGCATGACGACGGTCACCTACACGCCGATCGTGCTCGCGAACGTGACCGAGGGTCAGGATTTCGTGCGCGAGATGTTCCAGACGCTGCCGCGCTCCGACTACCGCCGGCGTGCGCTCCTCCTGCACACGCTGGCCAACATGGTCCCGATCGGGCAGGAGCAGGAACGCGGGGGGAAGGTCTATGCGCTGTTCCGGCAGCTGCTCGCCGATCGCGCCGAAGAGCCGCAGATCCGGCTGCTGGCCTTGCAGTACCTGCGCAAGGACCTGCGCCTCGACGACGCGATCCGCGTGGCGGGCCAGATCGAGGCCGAAGCCGAGCCGATGCGCAAGGCCCTGAACGACTTCCTGTTCGAGTTCTTCTGAGCGCCGGCTCAGCGCTTGTTCGGCTGATCGGCCTGCTTGTTCCGCACGGGAGC
>CAZSKV010000227.1:0-2482 GCA_964607495.1 uncultured candidatus Brocadiaceae bacterium | reverse complement strand
TGCCGGCCTGGATCAGGTCGTGCATCGCCCGCGCGGTCTCGGCCAGTGGCACCGCCGGGTCGGGCCGATGGCACTGGTAGAGGTCGAGGTAGTCGGTCGCGAGACGGCGCAACGACGCATGCAGCGACTCCAGGATGTGCTTGCGCGACAGCCCGCGGTCGTTGACGTCCTCGCTCATCGGGAAGAAGCACTTGCTAGCGAGCACGAGGTGCTCGCGGCGCAGACCGTGGATCGCCTTGCCGAGCGCGCGCTCGCCCTCGCCCCGGTTGTAGACGTCGGCCGTGTCGAAGAGCACGACCCCGAGCTCGTGCGCGCGGCGCACGATCCGTTCGGTCGCGGCGGCATCGACCGCGTTGCCGAAGGTCAACCACGAGCCGAGGCTCACGCAGGAGACGGAAAGGCCCGAGCGGCCGAGCGTCCGGTATCTCATCGAGGGGCGTGCGATGTGCCGGTTGTAGCACCGGCTCGCGCCGGTTCCATCGCCGCCGTTCCGGCAGCCGGCGTGAAGTCCCCGGCGGCATCGGACCGATGAACGTCCCGAGGACGAAGTCATGCCCAACCCCTTCCCGCTGCCGACCAGCGAGATCCACAACTGGGTCTGCTACCTGACCGCGCGCTGCAACTTCGCGTGCGACTACTGCATCCAGAAGCCGGAGATGCGGCCGGGCGAGAAGCGCAAGCCCTGGGGCAAGTACGAGGAGCTCACCGGCCGGCAGTGGGTCGACGCGCTGAACGGCTGCCCGGTGCGCCCGGAGCACCCGCTGATCCTGACCGGCGGCGAGCCTTCGCTGCACAAGGACTTCTACTTCATCGCCGCACACCTCGAGGGCTACGAACTCGACCTCACCTCGAACCTGACCTTCGACATCGACCGGCTCGCCCGCGAGATGCAGGCGCGCGGCAAGCGCTTCAAGACCAGCTTCCACACCTACCATCCGAAGTTCATCGCGCCCGAGCGCTGGCTCGAGCAGGCGCTGCGGCTGCGCGACTCGGGCGTGGTCGAGAAGCCGGTGTTCTCGATGGTCAACCTCGCGAAGTTCCCGCATTTCCGCGACGACGAGCACGATCGCAACCTCAAGGTCCTGACCGAGCTCGCCGACCGCCGCGGCCTCGTCTATCAGTTCAACGAGTTCCGCGGCACGCACATGGGCGCGCCGTTCAACCGCGAGCAGCGACTCGCGATGGACTGCACCAGTGCCTGGGTGAACATCGCGCCGGACGGCGAGATCTTCAATTGCCAGTACCACCTCAGTGTGCGCAAGAACTCGTTCGGCAACTTGACGGCGCTCGACCAGGTGAAGCCCCTGCCACCGATGGGCACGTTCTTCCGCTGCGGTGACTTCGGCTACTGCGATCCCTGCCACGAGAACTCCGGGCACGGTGCGTTCCGCGATGCGCAGGGGCGGATCTTCCGGCGCACCGACGCGGACACCCGGACCTACCTGAAGTGGCTGCAGCCCGCGCGCCTGCGCGAGGTCGCGCGGCGTTTCCTGGCCCAGGGCGAGACGCTCGAAGCCAGGCACGCGCTGCTGGTGGCCGCGGGCAGGCACGAAGGCGATGGCGCCGACGCGCCGGAGACCTTCGCCGACCTCGGCGTCGTGCTCTACGAGACCGGCGAGAAAGGGCAGAGCCTCGCCGCCTTGCTGCACGCGATCGACCAAGGCGTGACCCGCTTCGAGTCCGTCGCCTCGGCCCTCGTCGTCGCCAAGGAGATCGACCAACTCACGCGCGCCAGGGAGGTGATCGGCCGCCGCATCGGCGCGGCCGAGCTCGCGCGCATCGAGGCGGCGCTGGCCGCGGCCTTCGTCGAGCTCCCCGCCGGGACGCCGGCGTGAAGATCCTCGTGCGCTACCTCGGCAACTGGGGCCTCGGGGACCTGCTCTGCGCCGATCCGATGCTGACCGGACTGGTCGAAGCGCACGGGCCCGACACCGGGATCTGGGTCGAAGGCGCCGCCGGCAACGGCATGCACCATCCGTGGGTCCGCGGCATCGCGCCAACCGGCCTGCAGGCGGACCGCGTGGTCGAGGTCCGGCTCTTCACGCACATGGGGCTCGAGGAGTACGGCCGGCTCGAGGCGATGCCGAGCCTGATCGAGCACATGTGCAGCTACGCCGACGTGCGGCCACGCGACCTGCGTCCGCGCCTGTGGCTGACCCCGGCCGAACGCGCGGCCGCGGCCCGGTTCGGCCTCGCCGCGCGGCCGCGCCCGCGCGTGGCGATCTGCGCCGACTGGCGCGACCCGCTGCGGCACTGGCCGGTCGCGCGTTGGCAGGCCGTCGCCAGGGAGCTCGCTGCCTCCGGCGCGACGATCGTCGAGATCGGGCAGCACGACCGGCTCGGCGTCGGCCTCGACCTCGTCGGCAAGCTCTCGATCCGCGAGACCGCGGCCGTGCTCGAGGGCTGCGACCTCTTCCTCGGCAACAACTCCGGCCCGTTCCACTACGCGCAGGCGGCCGGTTGCGCCTGCGTCGTGCTCTTC
>CAZSKV010000226.1:0-1680 GCA_964607495.1 uncultured candidatus Brocadiaceae bacterium | reverse complement strand
CGAGCGCGGCGAGCAGCGCCCGCAGGTCCGCGAGCGGCGTCATCGGCCCACTCCGGCGAGCACCCAGCGCGCGGCGCGTGCGCTC
Organism: uncultured candidatus Brocadiaceae bacterium; assembly: GCA_964607495.1. Taxonomy (GTDB): domain Bacteria; phylum Planctomycetota; class UBA1135; order UBA1135; family UBA2386; genus CAZSKV01. The sequence goes on along the minus strand of CAZSKV010000226.1, from coordinate 1,595 downwards.
GCGCCCGCAGGGCCCAGGCGCGCCCGCACCTCGGCGAGACCCTGCAGGCAGCGCGTCCGCACCGGGCCTTCGGCGAGGAGCTCGGCGGCGCGGGCGGCGACGATCTCCCAGCCCGCGGCCGAGGCGAAGGCCACCTCGGGCACCGCCGCACGGCCGGCGATCAGGTTCGCGCTCGCGAAGAAGGGCAGCATCAGCAGGCGGGAATAGAGCCGCTCTGCCAGGCCGCCCGAGACCTGGTAGGCGACGACGGTCGGCACGCCCCGCAGCACGGCTTCGAGCGATCCGGTGCCCGACTTGGCGATCACGACGCGCGCCGTCGCGAGCGGAACCGCGAGCGGACCTTCGTGCACGCTCGCGCCCGCAGCGTCCTGGCGGCGCAGCAGCTCGCGGATCCACGCGGCCTGGCGCGGATCGCGGTGGGCGACCACGACGCGCAACCCGGGATGCGTGGCGCGCAGCCGCGAAGCGGCCTGCAGCATGCCCGGCAGGTGCCGGTCGATCTCCTTGGTCCGGCTGCCCGGCAGCAGCACGAGCGTCGGTGGTTCCGTGGCGGCGGTTGCAGCCGGCGCAGGCGGGCGGTCCGTCTCGATCTGGTCGAGCAACGGATGGCCGACGTAGGCGCTCGGGATGCCGAAGCGGGCGAAGAACGCCGGTTCGAAGGGCAGGATCGTCAAGGTGGCGTCGACCGCCCGCCGGTAGCGCGCCATCCGCCAGGGCGCCCAGGCCCAGTACTGCGGCGCGATGTAGTGCAGGACCGGGATGCCGTGCCGGCGCGCGGCGGCGGCCATTACCAGATGCAGGCCCGGGTAGTCGACGAGCACGACGAGGTCGGGACGGTCTTCGCGCAGCAGCCGCTCGAAGCGGGCGAACGCGCGGATGAAGAACGGCAGGCGGCGCAGTGCGCCGCGCAGACCGAACACGGCGTGCTCCGCGAGCGGCCAGAGCAGCTCGGGGCCGGCCTGCGCGAGGCGCTGGCCGCCGAAACACGTCCAGCGCAGGTCGGGGGCCGTGCTCGCGACGGCGCGGACCAGCCGTTCGGCATGCAGCTCGCCCGAGGCCTCGCCGCAGGAGACGAAGACGTGGGGTCGGCCGTGCGGGCGCGGGCAGCGCGCGGCGAAGCGGGCCAGCGCGGCTGCGGGGTCGTGGGTCGCGGCCGCGGCGAGCGTCGTGGTTGCGACCTGCTGCCAGTGCCGGCGCCGGCACAGGAACCCGGCGAGGTGCAGAGGCACGGCGAGCGCACGCACGAACTCGCGCGCGACGCAGCGGGCGGTCGTGAACGCGACAGGGAGGTTCACAGGTCGATCCGGCGGAACAGGCGATCCGCGAGCGCGTAGAGCGCCACGCTCGCGCCGAGCAGCAGCAGGCCCTCGCCGAGCAGCAGGTCGAGCGCGGAGAGGCGGTGTTCGAGCACGTCGTAGTAGATCGTGAAGTCGGAGAAGCGGAACACCGAGAAGCCGCGGATCTTCTGCGTGAAGAACACGCTGACCTGGATCACGACGAACGCGCCGACCAGGAAGGCCACGTGCACCTGCGTGCGGCAGACCACCGAGACCGCGACCGTCAGCATCAGGAACATCAGCACGAAGAGCGAGCTG
>CAZSKV010000225.1:0-4274 GCA_964607495.1 uncultured candidatus Brocadiaceae bacterium | reverse complement strand
CGCGAGCCGCTCGGCGAGGGCGGGATGCAGGCCCGCTGCGAGGATCTTCTCCTGCGTGCGGCGCAGGTCGTACGCAACGCGCACGATCTCCACGCGCGTGCCGTCGACGACCGCGAAGCTCGCGCGCGTGTCGCCGTCGCGGGGCTGCCCGACGCTGCCGACGTTGACGATCGCCGGCTCGGCGCCGAGGTCGAAGACGTTCTGCCCATCGGTCGCCTGGGTGAAGCGCAGGTCGGGACGATGGATGCCCGGCCAGTGCGTGTGGCCGACGAAGCACGGGCGGTCGATGCGCGCGAAGATCTCGCGCAGCTTCTCGGGCTCGAGGAAGCCGTCGCTCTTCAGCACGTACTCCATGATCGGATCCCGCGGCGAACCGTGGCAGAACAGGAAGCCGTGGTCCTCCTTGCGCTCGGGGAGGTGCTGCAGGAACTCCCACATCGCCTTCTTCTTCGGCGTGAACCAGCCGGGCCGCATGCGCTTGCGCGTGAACAGCAGCGCCTCGCGCGCGAGCGGATTGAAATCGTCCAGCTCGTGGAACAACCCCCAGTCATGGTTGCCCATGATGGTCCACGAGCAGCGCTGCATGACCAGGTCGGTGCACACCTCAGGGTCGGCGCCGTAGCCGATCACGTCGCCCAGGCAATGCACTTCGCGCACGCCCAGGGCCTCGAGCCGGCTGAACACGGCCTGCAATGCCTCGAGATTGCTGTGCAGGTCGCTGATCAGCGCGAAGACCACATGCTCACCGCGGTGGGATCTCGACCGGTCCCAGAGCCGAGATCGCGGCGGCGACCTGCTCCTCGACCAGTGCCAGGGCCTTGGCCATGGGGAGATGCAGCGTCGCGCCGGCGGCCTTCTTGTGCCTGCCGCCGCCGAACACCTTCGCGATCGCCTGCACGTCGACGGCGCCGACCGCGCGCAACGACAGCTTGATCGCGCCGTCGTAGCGCTCCTTGAACAGGCCGACGACCTCGACGCCCTCGACCGAGCGCAGCGGCTCGAGGACCGCGTCGGTGTCGAACGAGACCTGTTGCGCGCGCTCCATCTGCAAGCGGTCGATCGTCGCCTGCACATACCTGCCGCCGCAGCGGAACTCGTGGGTCTGCAGCGCCTTCGCTAGCAGCCCGACCGCGTCGGCATGGTTGCGCCGGTTGAGCGCGTCGTAGACCCGCGTCGGATCGACGCCGGCCGCTACCAGGTCCGCCGCGATCTGCAACACCTTCGCGTCGGTGTTCGAGTACTTGAACCACCCGGTGTCGGCGACCAGGGACACGAACACCCCCTCGGCCGCGGGCGGGGTCAACGGGATGCCCGCCTGCCGCCAGAGGCCGTGCACGAGCACGCCGGTCGCCGCCGCCGCAGAGTCGACGAGGTTCACCGCCCCGTCCCCGTGCTCGCTGCCGACATGGTGGTCGATCACCCCGATCAACGGCCGCGTCGCCGCGAGGACCTTGCCGAGGGCCCCGAGCCGCGAAAGATGCGCGCAGTCGAGCAGGAGCAGGGCATCCGCCTCGGGCAGTGGTTGCTCGGGCCGGTAGTGCTCGAACGGCGTGTGGCGCAGCAGGAAGTCGTGCGACTTCACGAGCGGGTCGGGATTCACGATCCGCGACTGCTTCCCGAGGGCCCGCAGCAGATGGTGCAGCGCCACCTGGGCGCCGAGACAGTCGCCGTCCGGATGTTCGTGTCCGCTCAGCAGGAAGCGGCGCTTCTCGCGGATCAGGTGCAGGAAGTCCAATAGGCTCTGGCTCGCGGCGGAGGATGCTAAGACTGGCCGCCGTGCGCCTCAACGGCCCGGCCGCGCAACCAGACGCCCACCGGGCGGCCCGCGCCTGCCGTGAAGCGATCCAGGGCGGCCGCGAGACCCTCGCCGGGCTCGAGGGTGAGCGCGAGCAGGTCGGCCCGGCCACCGACCCGGAGCCGCCCCAGCCCCGGCCTCGCCAACGCGCGACCACCGTGGCGGGTCGCCATCGCGAGCACCTGCTCGGGCGACAGCTCCGGCCAGAGGCCGCGGGCCCGCGCCATCTCGCGGCGCAGGGACAGGCCGGTGTTGCTCGCGAGCGAATCGGTGCCGAGACCGACCGGGATGCCGAGCCGCAGCCATGCCGGCACCGGTGGTGACGCGCGGCGGAAGTGCTCGATCGTGCCTGGGCACACGACGATCGCCGCCCCCGCCGCGGCGATCTGTTCGGCCTCGCGTGGTGCGAGGTGCTGGGCGTGCACCAGCTGCGTCCTGCCGCCGAGCGCACCTGCCCGTGCGAGCCAGGCCGTCGGCGTGAGCCGCGGCGGTGCGAAGTCCGCGGGCAGCTTGCCGAGTTCCCGCAGCAGGGTGGCCAGCGGACCCGAGCCCGCCGCGAGCAATGCGAGCTCCGCGCGGTCCTCGGCCAGGTGCACGGCCAAGGGCAGGCCGGTGGCCTGGACCCGGCGCAGCAGGGCGGGCGACACGGAGTACGGGGCATGGGGCGAGAGACCCGCAGGGCAGTGCCGGGTCCCAGCCTGCATGCGCTGGCGCACGAGCTTGCGGGCCGCGGCCGGACCGAGCGCGAATCCGAGGACTTCCTGGTAGCACCGGCCGGCCAGCGGCACCTGGCGCAGCGCCTGGGGCGACAGCCCGCTCGAGTCGATCTCGCCGACCGCGGTCACGCCGTCGCCGAGGAGTTGCGCGAGGCCGGCCGCAGCAGTCGCGACGAGTTCGCTTGCAGGGATGCCGGCACGCGCGGCGATCACGGCGCGCAACCACGGCACGAAGTCCCGCGGCGCCTGCCGCAGCGGCGGGAGCTGCAGGTGTACGTGCGCGTTCACGAGGCCCGGCAGCAGCACGCGGTCGGGGACCGCGCCGCGCGCGCGCCGCAGCGCGACGATCCGCCCGGCCGAGATCTCGACGACCCCGGGGGAGAGCACGGCGCCCGGGCCCAGCCAGACGTGCCGGGCACCGAGCCGCGCGCTCGGGCTCTCAGCCGCGGTAGCCGAGCGTCACCTTCTTCACGACGATCTTCGCGTTCGAGGTGCCGCGGTCGAAGGTCAGCATGAAGCGGAAGCCGGTGGCCTGGTCCTTGTCGAGCGTTTCGGAGCTGAACGGGCCGACGTACTCGCGCCACGGGCCGATCGTCGCCGGATCGGGCTGCCCGGTCGTCGGGTTGACCTTGGCGCCCTGGACCATGAACTGGATCTCCTGCCCGGCGCCGCGCCCGGCGAAGATGCCCTTGGCGGGATCGTCGCTGAAGACCTTCTTGACGTTGTTGACCTCGGCCTCGACCACGTAGTGCAGGAACGAAGGCGGGAACACCAACTGGGTCGAGTACCACTTCGACTGGCAGCCGACCAGGCGGTCGTTGTCCAGCAGCTTGCCGACGTGCTTGGCTTGCGCGGGTGGGATCGTCGTGCCGAGCATGCCTGCGCTCGGCTGCGTCTCCATCTCCAGGCGCACGAGACCCGGCGAACCATCGCCACCGAAGCAGACGGCCTGGAACGAGGCGCCGAGATCCCAGGTCGATCCTTTGCCGCCGCTCGTGTCGAGCAGGCCGCCCAGGAGCGGCACACCGCCGACCTGCAGGATGATCGAGCCACCGGAGCCACCGGCGCCGGGCGAGGGCGGACCCTTGCTGACGTCGTTGACCGAGTAGGCGAAACCGTTGCCGCCGCGCGCTTCGAGCAGCCCGCCGACGGACATCGCCAGATCACGGCCGACGCGGAACCCGATCGCGCCACCGCCGCCCATGCCGCCGCCGCCGACGATCCAGCTCGGGTTCTGGCCCTTGACCTGGAAGAACACGTGCGAGCCGGCGCCGCCGCCACCCGAGCCACCGACCAGGAAGTGGTCGAGCGAGCTCAAGGTGTTGTTCGGCGGGGGGAATGGCAGGGGATCGAAGCCGATGCCCGCCACCGAGTTCGGACCGAGGTCGGTCGGCGGATTGGGATCCGGCGCGCGGATCGCCTTGCCGACGTTGCCCTCGGCATCGAGCCCGCCACCGCCACCACCCGCCGGGGTCATGCCGGAGAACTGCGCCGAGAACGCGTTGTAGGTGATGTCGATGTTCGCGCCCGAGGTCGGGAACTGCAGCCCGCCCTTGCCGCCGGTGTTCGGCGTGCGATTCGCGTAGCCATGGCCGGCGAGCAGGCGCACGTCGTCGCCCGGGCGGCCGTTGAAGGCTCCACCACCGTTGTTGACGCCGTTGCCCTTGTCGCCGCCCTGACCACCCACGCCACCGGCGACACCGCCGGCCGTGCCGAGCTGGCCGATCGTGTTGGTCTTGGCGTTGAAGCCGCCGTCCTGGTTG
>CAZSKV010000224.1:0-10022 GCA_964607495.1 uncultured candidatus Brocadiaceae bacterium | reverse complement strand
AACCCGGAGCACAACTTCCGCTTCGTCGGCGCGATCGACGGCGGCGGCGGGCCAGCAGTGCTGCTCGAGCTCGCGCGCGTGCTCAAGGACCGCAAGCGTGGACCCAACATCTGGCTGATCTGGCTCGACGGCGAGGAGTCGATCGAGTTCGACTGGAACGACAAGCGTGCGCTCTTCGGCAGCCGCCGCTTCGTCACCCAGGCCGCGGCCGACAAGCAACGCTTCCCCTCCGGGCTCGCAGCGCGGATGAAGGTGTTCGTGCTGCTCGATCTGGTCGGCGACAAGAACCCGAAGGTCGACCGCGACCCGATGAACAACGGTGACCTGAACAAGATCTTCGCGGCGGCCGGGGCCGAGATCGGCGCCAAGGAGCGCATGTTCCTCTACGAGCACAGCTACGGCGTGACCGACGACCATGCCCCGTTCCGCGAGCGCGGCGTCTCGGTCATCAACCTGATCGACTTCCACTTCCGGATCCCGGAGCGGCTGCAGAAGGTGCCGCAAGGCCAGCGCGCGGCGCTGCGGCCCGAGTACCAGGCGTGGTGGCACACGCCGGAGGACACCGTCGAGCGGATGTCGGCGGACTCCCTCGCCTTCTTCGGCAACCTCGTGATCGCCGCGATCCCGGCGATCGAACGCGAGTTCTACCAGGCGCGATGAACCCGGCGCTGCATCTGCCGCTGCTGCTCGCAGGGCTCTGCGCCTGCGCCCCCCCGCACACGCGGCAGCCGTCGTGGCAGGACCGCGTGCCGATGCCGCCGCTCACGCGCCAGCCGGCGCCGGCCGACCTCGGGCAGCAGGCCTTCGCCCACGTCGAGAAGCTGGTGGCGATGGGGCCACGGCACGCCGGCACCAAGGGCTGGCAGAAGAGCGTCGACTACATCGCCGCCGAGCTGGCTCGCCTCGGCCTCGCCGTGCAACGCGACCGCTGGACCGAGCCCGACGAACGCGTGGAGTTCGAGAACCTCGTGGCGACACTGCCCGGAAGCTCGCGGGACCGCATCCTGATCGCCTGCCACCACGACACCAAGCGCTGCACGGGGCATGCCGACGCCGCCCGCAACTTCGAGTTCGTCGGCGCCAACGACTCGGGCAGCGGCGTCGGGCTCCTGCTCGCGCTGGCGGCCGTGCTGCGCACGCGGCAGCACGCCGCGACCTACGAGTTGGCGTTCTTCGACGGGGAGGAGAGCCAGACCTGGGAATGGGAGGGCGGCAAGCGCGCGCTCTTCGGCAGCCGCCGCTACGTCGCCGAGATGCAGCGCAAGGAGCAGGAGGCGAGCAGCGAGGGGCCGGTGCGCGCCCTCGTGCTGCTCGACATGGTCGGTGCCAAGAGCCTGCAGATCGACGACGACAGCAATAGCGACCAGGAGCTCAAGCAGGTGTTCGCCGCCGCGGCCAAGGCCTGCGGCCACGAGCGCTACTTCTTCGTGCACAAGCAGACGGTCAGCGACGACCACCTGCCGTTCGTCGACGCCGGCATCCGCGCGATCGACCTGATCGACATCGCCGACAACCCCGAGTGGCACACCAAGGACGACGTGCTCGAGCGCATGAGCGCCGCCAGCCTGCAGATCGTCGGCGAGGTCGTGCTGACCGCGCTGCCGGAACTCGAGCGCCGCCATGTGCGGCTGCCGGTGCAGCTGCCCCGGCCGGAGAGCCGGCGTTGAACTTCGCGGTGCGCGGCGACCGCCGCATCCACTGGACCAGTGTCGGCGCGGGGGATCCGGTGGTGCTGGTGCCGGGGCTCGGCGCCGGCAGCAAGCTCTTCGGCACGCTCCCCCGCCGCTTCGCCCGCGCTGGCTTCTGCTGCGTGACCCTCGACCCCGTCGGGATCGCACCATCGTCCGAGCACCAGGGGGAATACTCGTTCCCGGAAGCCGCCGCGGACGTGATCGCCGTGCTCGACACCGCCGGCATCACGCAGGCCACACTGGTCGGGACCTCGCTCGGCGGCAAGGTCGCGACCACTTGCGCCGCCGGGCACGGGCCACGGGTCTCGCGGCTCGTGCTCCTTGCCGCCTCGGCCCTCGTGAGCCCACGCGCACGCCGCGTCTACCGCTTCTTCGAGATCCTCGCGAGCCGGCTCTCGCCCGAGGAGATCGCCGAGACGACCGCTCCGTTCCTCTACGGCCGGACCTTCCATGCCGAGCACGACGAACTGGTCGCCGACATCGTGCGCTTCCTGCGTCCCGACGCCCGCGTGCGCGCGCTGATGGTCGCGCAGGCCCGCGGCCTCCTGAGCTACGACGGCGAGCTGCCGGCAGCGATCCGTTGCCCGACGTTGTGTCTGGGCGGGGCGGAGGACACGCTGACGCCGATCGAGGAAGTCGAGGCGACGGCGCGCGCGATCGCCGGCGCGCGCTTCGTGGCCATCGCCCGGGCCGGCCATTCGCTGCTGCTCGAGAGCGAGCAGGCCTTCACCGAGATCCTCGGCTTCCTGCGCGCCTGAGGCGGCGCACCTGCCGGCCGATCAGCGGCCTTGACGCGTCGGACCGGTCCCGCCGGCCGGCGAGCGTTCGTTGCTGCCCGAGTCGCGGACCGGGAACCAGAGCGTGCGCAACTGCTGGCGGACGCCGGCTTCGATCCGGCAGCGCGCCACGCGCCCGTCCTCGAGCGCAACCTCGTAGGTCCCGAGCGGCAGACCGTGCAGCGTCCACTCGCCTGCAGCCTCGACGAAGCGGCTGAACGAGACGCCGTCGAGTTCGCCGTCGAGCATGCGGAAGTTCAGCAGCATGCGCTCGACGCCGCTGTCGGCGCCCGGCCGCACCTCGGGACCGAGACTGAGTCCACCGCCGGCGGAGAGTTCGAGCGCGACGAAGGTGTCGCCATCCCGCGCGATCGGGGCCACGCCGATCGTGCCGTCGGCACCGATGCCGAGCAGGCGCCACTCGTTGCGCGCCGGCAGACGCAGGGAGAGGCTGGTCGCCCCGTCGTACTCGCCGAGGTACTGCCACTCGCTCTGGTCCTTCGCCACGAGGAAGAGCTGGGTCCCCGGCTTGGCGAACCCGTCCTCGAGGCCCTGCACCGACACGAAGCGCTCACTGCCGCCTCCGACCGCGGCGAGGCCGAGATAGCGCCGCAAGGGCGTCGGGAACCAGAGCGACGCCGGGACGCCACCGGCGAGCTGCCGGAGGAGTTCCGCGTCGAGGAAGGTGCGCATGGCTTCCGTCAGCGCTACGGGTTCCACGAGGCGGAGCGCGGCGGGATGTGCGGCATCATCTGCCACGGCCAGACGCCAGGGACTGCCCGCTTCGGCGCGCACCCACAGCTCGCCGTTGCCGACGTGCAGCAGGCGGGCCGTGCCGAAACGGTCGGCACGGACCCGGCGCGGCAGCAGCAAGGCTCTCGCCGCCAGCCCGGGAACCGTCTCGACCACGTCGATCTCCTGCGCCGGGACCAGACCCGAGAGCGTGAGTTCGCGTCCCGCCCCGAGCCGCCACTCGATCGCGATGCCGCCGTCCGGCCGCGGCGCATGCGCCGGCCGTGTCAGATCCCAGGCGACCAGCAGCGCGTGGTCGCGGTGCTCGATCAGCAGCAGCGGCGACACCCGCGGCGGCAGATCCACCGGCAGCGCCGCGAAGGCGAACCGGCCCTCGCCATCGCTCGTGGCGGCAGCCCCCGGAACCTGTTCGAGCGCCTGCAGGACTTCGTCGTAGAGACACAGCTGCACCCGCGCGCCCGGCAGCAGCCGGTCGTCGGCACCCCGCAGGCGGCCAGCCAGCGGCCGGCCGGAGCCGAGGGCGATCGGCGGCAGCGGGCTGGTGCCGTCGGCGGCAGGCGCGCGCGCGGCGGGGCTCGCGGGCCGCAGCGGCAACGGTCCGAACGGGACGAGTGCCTGCTGATCCGGCGGCGGAACCACGTGCACCAGCACGTGGGCGCCATCGAGCTCACGCAGGCGAGGCAACCGGAACTCGCCCTGTTCGTCACTGCGGAAGCTCTGCACGCCACCAGGCAGGGTCACCCGCACCTGCGCGTGCACGAGCGGCCGGCCGGTGTCCCTGGCCACGACCTGGCCGAGCCAGTGCTCGCCCCGGGCGCGGTTCTCGTGGCTGCCGGCCTGGGCCGCCAGCATCGGCTGCGGCCGCGCCGGCACCATGAGTTCCTGGGTGCAGGCGGGTTCGAGCTCGACGCGCGAGAGCGAATCGCAACGCGCAACCATCCCGGCTGGGATCCTGGTCCGCTGCGTGTCCCGCCGCAGTTCCGCCCCACCGCGCAACGACTCGATGCGCAGGGACTGGACCCGCCGCCCCGTGAGCACCTGATCGGCGCGCACGACCTCGTGGAGCGAGATCCAGTGTTCCCCGGCGTGGCAGACGGCTTCCGCGTCGCCGAGGCCGATGCTGACGTCGCCACCGCAACGCAGATGCATGCCGCCGGTGTGCAGGCGCAGGCCGCCGCTGGCACAACCGAGACGGCTGGAGCCCTCGAGTTCGACCATCGCCTGGCCGCCACCCGCGAGACCGCGCCGGCCAGAGAGCTCGAGCAGCAGGCGACCGCCGGCGCCGGTCTCGACCTGCACGGGCGTGGGGAGCTCGTCGCCGGCGTGCAGGGCCCTGCCCGCAGCGAGCCGGGCCAGCTCCGCACTGACCACCTGCAGGCCACCATCCTTGGGCCCGGTCACGACCATGTAGGCGAGCAGGAAGCCGAGCAGTCCGAGCGCAGTCGGCAGGAGCAGGCGCACGAGCACGGCGCGGTGCGGCCGCAGGGCTCCGGGCTCGCGCCGCACGCGCTCCATGACCTTGGGCGTGAACTCGGGCGGCGGCTCGTTCTCGACCAGATCCGCCGCGAGCTGGCGCAGGACCCCGGCCGTGAAATCGGGGCTCGGCAGGGCCGGCTCAACCGGCGCCAGGGCGGCGCGCAGACGCAGCACCTCGAGTTCGGCCCGCGCGAGCGCCAGGCTGCAGGTGCGGCACGTGTGCGCATGCTCGTCGACGAGCGTCCGTTCGGCCGAGGCCAGATCGCCGTCGACGTAGTCGCGCAGCAGTTCGCGTACGGCGCGGCAGGTCTCCGACTCGGGCGGATGCTGCCGCAGTTCGTCCGCGGCGGCTGGCTGGTGCCGTACCGGTTCGTCGAGGGGTCCCATCTCAGTCCTCGAGGGCTCCGTGCAGCCGGCCCTGCAGCACGTCCTTGGCGCGCGCGAGGCGGACCTTGACGTTGCTGATCGAGATGCCGAGCGCCGCGCTGACCTGCTCGTTCGTCAGCCCGTGCATGTATTTCAGCAGCAGGGGCGAGCGCAGCCTGTCACTCAGCGAGCCCAGCGCATGCCGCACGGCCTGGCTCGTGGCTTCGCGGGCCCGCCAGACTTCGGCCCGCTCGTCGGCCAGGAGGTCGGCGAGCTCGGACGCGCAGGCCTCGCTGCGGCCGGGCGGCGAACCCGAGCGCCGCCGGCGCAGGCGATCGCGGCAGGAGTTGCCGGCGATGCGCAGCAACCAGGGTTCAAGCGGCCGGCTCAAATCGAAGGTCGCGCGGGCCCGGAACAGCTTGACGAAGGTGTCCTGCGCGGCCTCCTCCGCATCCTCGCGCAGGCGCAGCATGCCGAGCGCGAGGGCATAGACGACACCCTTGTAGCGCTCGACGATCTGCTCGAACGCCTCGACATCGCCCCGCTGCACGCGTCGCATCAGCGCCGCATCCGGCTCGGCAGCAGCGGATGAGCCCTCGGCAGGACAGTTGTCGCGGATGGGGCGCAAGAGAGAGAAGGTCAGGGGCGGGGCCAGGATACGGCCCTAGCCGCTACGCGGGATCACGCCGGACGGGTCCGGGTTTGTCCACGGACTCTTGGTTTTTTCCACAGTGCTCAAGCTCCCGTGCGATGGGGTCGAAACAGCGCCCGGCGACACACCCCTTCCGTCGCCGACAGGACCCAACGATGGCGCGGATTCCCGAGAACCAGGCGGTCTTCTTCGAGCTCGACGGCGTGGTCATGCAACAGGCCCGCCTGAACCCTGACGGCAGGATTCCCTATCTGGCGCGGGCGCTCGAGTCCCTGGCCCGGCTCGACCCGCAGCGCTTCCTGCTGTTCGCGGCCACGAACCGCGAGGACATCGCGTTCGGCCGCATGCGCGAGAAGGACTTCAAGCTGACCTGCGAGCGCTTCCTCGCCGACCTCGAGGCCGAGGGCATCCGCCTCACGAAGATCTACTCCTGCCCCTACCACCCGGCAGGCAAGGCCCGCTTCCGCAAGGAATCGGTGTTCCGCAAGCCGGCGCCGGGCATGTTCAAGATGGCGCAGCAGGAGTTCGACCTGAACCTCGCACGCTGCTGGATGATCGGCCACACGACGGTCGACATGCTCGCGGGGAGCCGTGCGGGCATGGGCACGGTGCTGGTGCGCACCGGTTCGGGTGGCAACGACGAGAGCTACGTCGTCGAGCCGCACTTCGTGGAGGACAACCTGTCCGAGGCCATCGCGCGCATCAACAGCTTCGAGCACGCGCTGCGCTGTTGAGCGCCAGGCACTGAACCTGGCAAGGAGCGAGCATGCAAGCATCCGGCATTCGTCCCCTGACCGCATGGCTCTGGCTGCCGATGCTCTGCGAGCTCTGTGGCGGCATGAGCGCACAGGAACAGGATCCCAAGGCGGCGACCCCACCCGAGCGCCAGACCGACTGGGTCGGCGGCCGGGAGTTCTTCGCATGGAACCGACTCACCGGGAACTGGGGCGGAGCCCGTGACTGGCTCGAGGAACGCGGCATCGAGCCGAATGGCGGCTACACGCTCGACTGGTCTTCGGTCTGGGACGGCGGTGTCGCCGAACGCTCCACGGCCAGCAGCCTGGTCGACTTCAATGTCGCCTTCCGTCTCGACAAGCTGGCCGACCTCGCGGGCGCGACGGTCTTCGTCGACGTCTACGACCTCGTCGGTCGCGACTGCAACCTCGACTCGGGCACGATCTGGGGCACCTCCTCGATCGCGGGGGCCTCGCCGGTGCAGTTGGCCGAGTTCTGGTTCGAGCAGAAGCTCTGGGACGACAAGCTGCGCTTCAAGCTCGGCAAGGTCGACGCCAACTCGGAGTTCGCGCTCCTGAGCATGAACGGCGACCTGAACAACGCCGGCGGAGTCATCTCCCCGACGATCCTGGCCATGCCGACCTATCCCGATCCGGCGACCAGCATCAACGTGTTCCTGCAACCCGACCCTGCGTTCTACGCCGGGCTGGGCGTCTACGACGGCGCGCTGCTCACCGGCGTCCCGACCGGTTCGCGCGGTCCCAAGACCTTCTTCGACCAGCCGCCGGGCGGCGGCTACTTCTGGATCGGCGAAGCCGGCTATCAGTGGGCTGCGAGCACCGGCACCTGGGGCCACGGCCGGCTCGCGCTCGGCGCGTGGCACCACAGCGGCGACTTCACGGCCTTCGATGGCAGCACGGACAGCGGTTCCTCCGGTTCGTACCTGCTCTTCGAGCAGCAGGTCTGGCGGGAGAACGAAGAAGACGAGCAGGGCATCGCCTTCTGCTCCTCGCTGAGCCAGGCCGACCAGGACGTCGCGCTGGTGCGCCGGCATCTGCACGCCTCCCTGATCCGCACCGGGCCGCTGCCGGGCCGTGACGCGGACACCTGCGGCGTCGGCATCAACCACTACGATCTCTCGAACCACCCGGCCGCGGGTCTGGTCGGCAACGAGACGGATCTCGAGGTCTTCTACAAGTTCCAGCTCACGCCGTACTTCTCGGTCAAGCCCGACCTCCAGTACATCATCAACCCCAGTGGCGATCCGACGCTCGACGACGCGCTGGTGGGGATGATCCGCTTCGACCTCGTGTTCTGAGCTTTCCCGCCCGCCGCAGCTCCGGCGGGACTCAGCGCCAGGGACGTCCGCTGCGCCGCTTGCTCGGCACCGCCTGGTCCTCGGCAGCCTTCTTGACCGGGGCCGGCTTCTTGCCGGCGGCATCGACAGCCTTCGCCGCAGAACGCTTCGCCGCCGCCTCGGCCACCAGCTTCTGCTCGCCCTGGCGGTAGCCGGCGGCCTGCCAGTGCCGCCCACTGCGTGCCGCTTGCGCCGCGAGCGCGCTGGTCGTGGCCAGCATGGTCAGGAGGAGGATCGGAATGAGCTTCATGGCATCGCCTGCAATGGGGAGACCGGACCACGGCCACGGGTTGGTTCCCGGGGCCAGGAGTCCCTTCGGCCAGACGGAACCGGAAACTTGGGTTCCTGGCGAAGCGACCACCAAGTCTAACCCGCCGCGGCCGGAGTTGGCTCACGCCCCTGTCACCGCGCAGACCTCGCGCTCCCCGGCGGCGAGCGCGGCGGCGACGCTGGCGGCCTCGGCCGCGCTCAGGCCGAGTCGCAGACCGGCGAGCAGCGCCTGCGCCACGGTCTCACCCGCGGAACCAGGTGGCGCCGCAACCACGCACGCCGCATGCCCACCGGCGAGCAGGCCGGCTTGCACGAGACCTGCCACCACCGGGTCGTTGACGAACACCTGTTCGACCGCAGCCGCGAGCTCGACCGCGAGTTCGAGCCCGAGCGTCGCGATCCCGGCAGCCACGTCTGGATCGTCTGCCGGATCCGGCAGGCGCGCAAACCCGTGCCGGCTCTGCAGCGCGCGCTGCGCTTCGGCTGCCGCCTGCGGCGTCGGCACCCGGACCAGGATGAGTCCCAACGCCGCGAGCCGCGCCTCGCCAGCGGCCGTGATGGGTCCGGCCACGATCCCATGGCAGGGCACGCGGCCCCCGACCGCAGCGGCAGCCGCCTGGACCTGGTCTTCGCGGCCCGTCACGACCACGCCCTTGCAGCCCCCGAGCTGCCGCAGCCACCAGTGCCGCGCACCGCGATACCAGACCGAACCTCCGACCTGCAGGCACTCGAGCTTCAGGCGCAGGCGCGGATGGGGCGCGAGCCCCGGCAAGAGGGGATCCCCGAGCACCGGCGTGGCGACCAGGTGGCCGCGCAGCCGCTCGGCGGCGGCCCGGATCGGCACAGGATCGTGGTCGCGCATCGGCGCACGAGACTTCAGCTGCGCGCCGCGGTCAACAGCGCAACTGCCGCGACCCCGGCGGCATGCAGCACCCGGGCACACTCCCGGGCGGTCGCACCCGAGGTCGTGACATCGTCCACCAGCAGCACCATGCGACCGGAGAGCGCCTTCGGCCGGGCGACTGCAAACGCCCCGGCCACGTTGTCGCTGCGCGAGGTGACTCGGGGGTCGGCTTGCGGCAAGGTGGCGCGCAGGCGCACGAGCGCCCCTGGGACCCATTCGGCGCGCAGGCGCTCGGCGAGGCCCTGCGCCAGGGCCTGGGCCTGGTCGAAGCCACGCCGCCGGAGCTTCTCGGGATGCAGGGGCACACTCAGGATCCGGGCGCGACGCAGGGCCTCCCCCGGCAGATCGCGCGCCGCCTCGGCCAGGGCCCGGCTCAGGTAGGCCAGTGCCTCCGGATCACGGCGGAACTTCAGCCGCCGCACGATCGCGCCGGCCGTGCCCCGATACCGGAACGGGGCCCGGATCCAGCGCAGCCCCACCCAGGGGGAGTGGTCGGCCGTGCAGCGCGCGCCGGCAGGGACCGGCTCGCCGCAGCGGGCGCAGAGCGGGGGCGGGCGGCGCACCAGCAGGACCCGGCACGGTGCGCACAGGCCAAGGCTCGCAGCCCCGCATCCCGGGCAGCAGGCGGGGCACAGCACCGCTTCGATCGCGACCCGGAACTCGCGGAGGAAGCGGCGGATCGGCAGCAGCGGCGAGTGCATACCCCCCGGAGGCCCGTCCCCCCCGCCCGATCACCCGCCGGCACCAGCCGGGGCCAGACTGGTTCAGCGGCCGGCCAGCGGGCTGATGTCGCGCAGCTTGCGGCGCATCCCCGAAAGGCCCAGACCGAGGTTCTGGCTGGCGGCGGTAGTCGGGACCTGCAGCACTTCACGCACGCGGCGGACGTAGTCCTCGACCGTCATGTCCGGGGTGTGCGGCACGCCGAGGCAGGCACCGATCTCCTTGGTCAGCGCCATGTTCTCGGCGAAGGACCAGGGCTGGTTCTGGAAGAACTCCCGCAGGTAGCGCCGGAACGACCGCCGGGAGTAGACCGCGCCCACGA
>CAZSKV010000223.1:0-7654 GCA_964607495.1 uncultured candidatus Brocadiaceae bacterium | reverse complement strand
CGACGATCGTGATGTCGGTGCCCGGGCCACGCTGAACGACGCGGCCTCCGACTCGATGCTGCAGTTGAACTACTACCAGCTCCTGACCACGCAGAACTCGCTGGTACTCGAACTCGATCCGTTCTACAACTCGCTCTATGAGCTGTATCCGTACGCGCAATTCGGCGGTCTCGCCTCGCGCCGATTCGGGGAGCATGTCGAGCTGGCGCTCGGCGCCGACCTGCGCCGGGTCGACGATTCGAGCGACGTCGGCGAGTTCAATCGCGACTACGAGCGCTACTACGGCACCTGCCGGTTGCACGACGTGGGCTGGGACGGATTCGCCGTCGGGCTCACGGCCGACGTCTGGCGCAGCCAGGGCCAGGACACCGAGACCTGGGGCTGCGACCTCAGCCAGCGTGTGCACGAGCGCTGGACCGCCGAGGCCGGCAGCTACTACTCGCTCTACAAGTTCGATCTCTATCTCGAGCAGGAGCGGGATCACGTGCGCACCTACTACGCGCGGGTCCGCCACGATGCCTCGAAGAGCCTCGTGTTCGACTGCTCGTACGAACTCGAGGACAACGATTTCGATGTCTATCAGGTCCTGACTCTGGGGGTCACATGGCGCTTCTGAACCTGGGTACCCCGCTGCGTCCGCGCGGCCCGCTGCTGGCGGCGATACTGCTGGCCGTGTTCGCTGGTTGCGTGCTCGTCGATGCGTTGCGCGGCGACAAGCCGTTCGCGTTCAGCCATCGCGTCCACGTCGTCCAGGAAGAGCTCGAGTGCGCAGACTGCCACCGGGGCGGCACGACCAGCGACGAGCCGGGCATGCCGGCCCTGAGCCAGTGCATGCTCTGCCACAAGGCGATCGACGAGAAGAAGCCGCCCGGACGGCAGGTCGCGAGCCTCTATGTGGGCAAGGAGTACCAGGGCGCGCATGCGGCCGAGCTCGGCCACGAGATCGTGTTCTCGCACAAGCAGCACACCGGCCAGGTCAAGGACTGCGATGCCTGCCACGTCGGGATCAAGGAGAACGAGGTGGTCGATCGGCACCAGGCCGTGACGATGGATGCGTGCAACCGCTGCCATGACGAACGCAACGTCAAGGGCGGTCGGGACTGCGCCGTCTGTCACAAGGAGATCCGCGCCGACAGGAAACCGGAGACGCACCAGCCGCTGTGGCTGCGCGCGCACGGCCGGACGGTCCGGGCCCACAGCGAGGAGACCAACGACCGCTGCTCGCTCTGCCATGACGACTCGAGTTGTGAGAGCTGCCATCTGGCCGAACCGCCGGAGAACCACAACATCTACTTCCGCCGCCGCGGGCACGGGGTCATGGCGCGGATGGACCGCGACCAGTGCGCGGCCTGCCATCGCCCCGACGGTTGCGATGCCTGCCACAACGAGGCGAGACCACTGAACCATGTCGGTGGCTGGGGTTCGCCGACCGACAACCACTGCCGCACCTGCCACGAACCGCTGCGCAACAGCGAGTGCTCGACCTGCCACAAGAGCGCGCCGAGCCACGGTCTGGCGGCCCCGAAGCCTCCCGGCCACGTGCCGAGCATGAACTGCCGCCAGTGCCATGGCGTCGGGGTCAGGCTGCCGCACTTCGACAACGGCGACGACTGCAACTCGTGCCATCGCTGAGGTCCGGGGCGATCGGTACCCTCCAGCTCACGTGAGACTGGCAGCCGGCGGATGTCATCAAAACCTCACGAGCGTGGAAATCCACGGCACCGGGATGACGTTTCCCCGGCGAGTCGATCCCTCTGGACAGGCTTCCTCGTGACCCACCGTCCTCCAGCCAACCCCTCCGAAGCGCCGCCCGCGGACCGGCGCGCCCCTCACCCTGATTCCCGAGTCAGGACCCGTTCCATGAAGCACTTCGCCCCCTCGGTCTCGTCCCTCGGCGCCTCGCGAGCACTGGCCCTCACCTCGTTGCTGCTCGTCGTCGCCTGCAACGACAGCAATCCCGCCGCGCCGCCGCCGCCCTCGATCAAGCTCCCGGGCGAGAAGACGCCGACGCAGCTCGCCCGCGACGCCGAGGTGCCCGGAATCACGCTCGAGGTCCTCGAGGTCACGGGTGGCACGGCGGCCGGCGGCAACTTCCGCTCGGGCGACACCGTGGCGGTCAGGTTCTCGCTGAAGAAGAAGGACGGCACGCTCTGGCGCATCGATGAGTTCGCGAATGCCCGCACGCTGCTCTCCGGCCCGACCGAGAACTACCAGCGCGTCCTGCCGGAGCAATCCGACGTCGCCACGCGCGCGGTCTACAACGGCGACGGAACCTACACCTACACCTTCGCCACGGCGATCCCGGACACCTACGTGGCGCCGGTGAACGACACCAAGAGCTTCGGGGCTGGCGATGGCGAGCTCACCGGCGAGCCGCTGCGCTCGGGGACCTACACGCTGGGCCTCTACTTCTCGTGGGACTACACCGTCGAGGGCGTCGCCTACCGCGACAGCAACACGCAGACCGTCGATCTGCTCTTCGGCACGGCCACGACCCTCGCCGCGCGCGAGGTGGTCAGCAAGGACAACTGCAACCAGTGCCACCAGTCGCTGCGCGCGCACAGCGGCCGGCGCACCGAGGTCAAGGTCTGTCTGCTCTGCCACACGTCCGGCTCCGAAGATGCGAACAACACCGCCGGCACGCTCACGCCGGGCCAGTCGATCGATTTCCGCGTGCTGATCCACAAGCTGCACAATGGCTCGCACCTGCCTTCGGTCCTCGGCGTCTCGACCAACGAGGATGGCGACCGGATCTTCAATGCGCCCAAGCAGCCCTATCAGCTCGCCGGCCGGACCTCGATCCACGACTATTCCGAGGCTGCGTTCCCGGTCTGGCCGCAAGGCCTGATCGCGATGCCGCGTGACGATGGCTATTCGTTCCTGTCGACCGCCGACAAGGCCACGGACGACCGGATCCGCACCGGCATGACGAGCTGCTTCGCCTGCCATGGCGATCCGGATGGCAAGGGTCCGCTGCCGGCACCCAAGCAGGGCGACCTCGCCTACGCGCAGCCGACCCGCCGCGCCTGCGGCTCCTGCCATGACGACGTGGTCTGGACGCGGCCGTACATCGCGAACGGTCAGGCGATGGATCCGCAGCTGGACGATTCGGAGTGTCTGCGCTGCCATGGCGCCGGGAAGGAACTCGAGACCCGGAAGGTCCACGTGCACCCGCTGCAGGATGCGGCGTTCAATCCCGGTCTGAACATCGCGATCCAGAGCCTGACCGATGCCGGCAGCACCTCCCTGAACGGCAAGATCGACCCGGGAGAGAAGATCGCGATCACCCTGAAGATTACCGACGACACCGGTGCCGAGGTCGCCGCCTCCGCGCTCGCCTCCGTGAGTGCCGTGGTCGCCGGACCGACCACGAACAGCAACCTGCTGCTCAACACCTCGATTCCGGTTGCGGCCCTGACCGGCACGCAGCCCTACAAGGTCAACGTGCCGCAGCTCGTGCTCCTCGAAGCGGCCGGGACCTCGAGTGCGACACTCGGCGACGAGTTCAGGACCGTGTTCGCGCCGCATTGGAACATGAACGGCGGAGCGACGACGGTCTACGTCAACTCGGCAGTCGGGTTCAGCACCGTGCTCACGAGCGAGGTAAAGGGTCCGCAGAACTACATCGACGTGATCGATGCCAGCGGTCTGCTTCGCAACGACTACGTGGCCGTCGACAACGGCGTGACCGGCAAGACCGAGTACGTGCAGATCCAGACGATCGAAGGCAAACGGTTGTGGTTCGCAGCCACCGGATCGACCACCTATGCCCCGGGCCTGCTGAAGGACCACGCGGTGGGTGCGAGCGTGATCAAGGTCACGCTGACTGCGAAGAAGTCCGGCACCGACTACGCGCTCGACGCGCAGGCCGGCAAGATCACCGAACTCGTCGAGTTCGGGGACGGCAAGGCGGTGGTGGTCAGCTACCTGACCGACTTCGTGCTGCCGAAGACCTACCCGATGCCGATCAACGCCACGCCTTCGCTCGACGAGCGGAGTGGCGAGTGGGCCGGCAAGCCGATCGTCGACGGGACCCATGCGCTCACGGTCTGGGGCGTACAGAACCTCACGCTGAGCCGATTCGGCGAGACCAACAGCTACCGCAACACCTCGGTCGGTGACCGCTTCGACTTCCTGGTCGGCTCGGCCACGACGCTCGCGCCATACAACCTGGTCGCCGACGGGATGACGAGCTGCAACGCCTGCCACCAGGACCTGCTGTTCCATGGTGGCGGTCGCCGCGGTTTCGACACCTGCATCGCCTGTCACAGCACGGCGGGGGCCGAGGACCGGCCGCAGTACGTGGCCCCGAACGCCCCAGCCACGGCGGGCGTGACGATCAACTTCCGCGAGATGCTGCACAAGATCCACATGGGCGCAGAACTCGCCAAGGCCTCGAGCTACCAGATCGTCGGCTTCGGTGCGGGCACCTACCCGAACAACTTCGGGGTCTCGACCTTCGATGCCGTCGAATTCCCGGCGATGCCAGGCGGCGTGTTGAACTGCACGAAGTGCCACGGCGCGAACAACACCGCCTGGTTGCAGCCGGCCGAGCGCGCCCACCCGACCGCGCAAGGCAAGCCGATCCAGAGCTGGCGGACCACCTGTGGCGCCTGCCATGATTCCGACGCGGCCACGTCGCACATCGTGTTGCAGACCTCCGCGGAGGGCCAGGAGTCCTGCGCGATCTGCCATGCGAAGGATCGCGAGTGGCACGTGAAGCTCATGCACAAGGCTCGCTGAGTGCGTCGAAACCACGGATCCTCCGGCGCTGCTGCTGGCTTCGTGGCGTTGGCGCTGCTCGGCGCGGCGATTGCGTGGCTGGCCTGGGGCCCGCGAACCCGGCCGGCGCCGGCCGTCGTGACCGAGACGCTGCCGCCGCTCGTCCCGGCCACGATGCCACGACTGGCCGCCGCGGGCCGCGTCGCGACCACGCCAAAGGTCACGGAGGTGGAGCCGCGGCAGGAGTCGCTGGCCGACTGGCGGCGGACCGGGGCCGAGGAGAAGCTCTACGCCGAACTGCGCGGGCTCGGCCGGCGCGATGCCGCGGCCCTGCGCGAGATCGCGGCACAGGCGCTGCTGCCGACGACTCCCGACGTGCGCAAGATCGCGTTGCTGCGCGCCTGCTACGACACGAGCCCGGATGCCGCCGTGCCGCTCTTCGTCGCGGCGATCCGCGACTTCCCGCCGGACGGGGTGCCCGAGGTGGCCTTGACCTTCCTCAGCCGGCGTGCGCTGCGTGACGCAGCGTCGCGGCAGGTGCTCGAGGAGCTGAGCACGCGCGAGCCGGAGCGGCTGGCGCTGCCCCTGCGCCGCCGCGCGATGGGGGTGTTCGTCGCGGCAGCCGATCCGGAGCAACTCGCGCGTCTTGCCCCGATCCTGCTGCGCGAGGCGGATACGCTCGTGGTCGAAGGCGCGGTGGCCGCACTGGCCCAGAATCCGGATCCACGGGCCGCGAGCCTGCTCGCGCACCGGATCGGGCGCGAAGTGCCTGTTGTCTCGGCTGGCACCGATAGACAACAATAGGCCCAACATCATCACCAGTAGACTTCGCTCCAAGGAGGAGTTCAGAGTCATGTCCCCGTGCTTCCGAATGTTCTCACGGGCAGCCCTGCTCGCCGGTGCCGGCTCGCTTGCGCTCGTGCTCTCGTCGTGGACCGTCCCCGTTTCGCGCAGCGGCGCCAGCGTCCCGCAACAGGACAACAACCGCTACATCGGCGCCGCCAAGTGCAAGAACTGCCACTCGGCGAAGGACTGCGGCGACCAGTACGGGGTCTGGGAGAAGGAGAAGCATCCGCAGGCGTTCGAGCTGCTCGGCACTGCCAAGGCCAAGGAGGTCGGCAAGAAGCACGGCGTCGACGATCCGCAGACCAGCCCCAAGTGCGTCGAGTGCCATGTCACGGCCTACGGCGAGCCCAAGGAGAAGCTGCACCGCAGCTTCGATCCGAAGCTCGGCGTGCAGTGCGAGACCTGCCACGGTCCTGGCGAGAAGCACCTGAAGGCCCGGATGGCCGACGCGGCCGCGATCGAGGAGAAGGGCCAGAAGGCTCCGGACTTCACCGTGATCCCCGACGCCGAGATCATCAAGGCGCCGGACGCGAAGACCTGCCAGAAGTGCCACAACGACAAGAGCCCGAGCTACAAGCCGTTCTGCTTCCACTCGCGCGCCGAGGAGATCCGGCACCTGAACCCCAAGAAGCCGCGCACGGACCAGGAGAAGGCTGCGCTCAAGGAGTGCAAGTGCGAGGCCCAGTGCGTCTGCAAGAAGGCCTCGGAAGGCGGCAAGTGCGCCCCGGCACCGAAGGGGGGGGACAAGGAAGAGAAGAAGTAGACCCCCGGCAACCGCGCGAAATTGTCCTGACGTCGCCCGGGTTTGCCCAACGTCCAGCTCTGGTGAACTCCAGAAAAGGCGTGCAACCCGATGGTGACCTTTCGCTCGGCTCGCAGTGTGATCGTGGCGTTGGCCCTGGGGCTCTGCGCCTGCGAGGACCATCACGGTGGGGGGCATCTCCCCCCCGTGGACCAGACCCGCCAGCCGCCGGAGGTCCGGTTGGCCGACGCGCCGCCGATGAGCAAGGGCGCGTTCCCCTGCACCGACTGCCACGAGCCGGATCTGCCGCTGCGCCCCAAGCGCCGTCCGATGGAGAAGGCGCACACCGAGATCGTGCTCAAGCACGGCGGGGAGCGCATGTGGTGCTGGGATTGCCACGATCTGAAGGACCGTGACAAGCTGCGCACCGCGAGCGGCGACCTGCTCGAGTACGACAAGGCTCACGAACTCTGCGGTCAGTGCCATGGCAACGAGCTGCGCGACTGGCGCGCCGGGGCGCACGGCCGCCGCGACGGCAACTGGGATGGGCCGCGCACCGCGCTGCGCTGCGTGCACTGCCACGAGGCCCACAGCCCGCACTTCAAGTCCCTGAAACCCGCCACGCGCCCGACGCGCCCGGAGAGGACCCGATGAGCTGCTCCTCCGCTGCATCGCCACAAGCCGGCGGCTTCCAACTCGACCGTCGTGACTTCCTGTGTTCACTCGCAGGCTGTGCCGCCGCGGTCGCCGGAGGCTGCACCGATCCGAGCCACACGAACTTCTTCCGGAGCCACCTGAAGGAGCTGTCGAAGGCCGACATCGCCGCCATCCTGACGAGTCTCGAGCAGAAGTTCACCACGACCTACGGCAAGCCGGTCCAGGTCGGCGCGAAGGAAGCCGACCCGTCCGTCGACTTCGTCTACGCGCTCGACATCGGCCGCTGCATCGGCTGCCGGCGCTGCGTGCACGCCTGCGTGCAGGAGAACAACCAGAGCCGCGATCCCGAGATCCAGTGGATCCGCGTGCTGCAGATGGACAACGACAAGGGCGTCGACTTCCACGCTGCCGATCCGTACTACGACGTCGAGCAGGTGCCCGCACCGGGTCACTTCTACGTGCCGATGGCCTGCATGCACTGCCGGAACGCACCCTGCGTCAAGAGCTGCCCGGTCGGCGCGACCTGGCAGGACAAGGACGGCATCGTCGTCATCGACTACGACTGGTGCATCGGTTGCCGCTGCTGCATGTCGGCATGCCCTTACGGAGCGCGTCATTTCAACTGGTCCGATCCCACCATCGCGGCCGACGAAGTGAACCCCAACCAGCACATGCTGGGCAATCGCA
>CAZSKV010000222.1:0-19406 GCA_964607495.1 uncultured candidatus Brocadiaceae bacterium | reverse complement strand
GCCGCGAGCACTTCGATCCGGGCGACCTCCGGCGTGACGACGGGGCTTGCCGGCGGTGCGGCAGGGGCAGGGCTCGGAAACTCCGCGACCGGCGCGCGCTGCAGCCAGGAAGGCACGGCCGGAGCCGGTTCCAGCGCCGCCGGCGCGTCGGACTCCACCCCGGGTTCCGGTGCCGCGGGGAGCGGGGCTGCGCCGGCCGGGACGACGCGGGTCGCCGGGTCGCCGCGGCCCAGGGTCTCGAAGTAGCGGTAGAAGAAGAAATCCGTCGCGAGCAGCACCGCGGCCACCGCCGCGACGATCACGAGCAGCGAGCTCAGGACCGGCCCGAGCACGCTCTCGAGCCGGCGCGCGAGCACGTCGCCGAGCAGACCGCCGTCCGGATTGTTGCCGCCGAGGTTCACGAGCAGCGCCAGCGCGAGGGCTGCGAGCGTGACCCGCAGCAGCCGCCCCCAGGGTTGGTCGAGCGTGCCCGTGATGAACCAGATCGAACTCCAACTCAGCACCAGGATGCAGAGCATGAACGCCGGCACGAACCCGAGACCTTCGTAGACGCCGAGCACGAGGTTCTGCATCAGGCCGCTTGCCGGTTGGCCAGCGAGGCCCTGGACCTTGCAGTAGAGCAGCGCCGAGAGCCCGAACACCGACGCGGCGACGGGCAAGAGCGGCGTCGCCCAGGCGAGCGGATGGGGAATCCGGGGGCCCGCCACGGACTCGAGCAACGGATGAGCGGCCATCGGTCTACGCCTCCCAGTGGAACCTTGCATGCATGCCCAGCACGCCGGCCCGCTGACCTGGGGCGGCGCACGCGCCGGAGAATCTAGCCGCGCGGCGCGCGCGCGCCTGCTCTTTTTTCCGCGGGCCGGCCGGCGCCGGCACATCGCGGCCGAGCCGCAAACAAGGGGGGCCGTCGGCGCTGACGCGCCGCAGGCCCCCGAGCGGCTCGACCGCGATGATTCGTTTGGGTCGCTACCACCGTCTGGAATCGTCGCGCGAGGCGAGCAATCGTCGCCGTAGCGACTCAGTGCGCGTCGGATTCCTGCTCCGGATCGGGCTCTGCGGCCGCCACGGCCGCCGCGGGCGCGGCTGGTGCCGCTCCGGCCTCGGGCGTCTCGGAGTCGGCCGCTTCGGCCTGATGCTCGAGCTCCTCCGCGAGCGCGGCCGCACGCTGCTGGTACTCCTCGATCGTCATCATCACGTCGCGCGAGCGCGAACCGTTGAAGGGGCCGACGAGCCCATCCTCCTCCATGAGCTCGAGCAGGCGTGTCGCGCGCGTGTAGCCGACCGCGAGCGCGCGCTGCAGCAAGGTCGCCGAGCCGCGCTGCTGGCCCAGGATCACCTCGACGGCCTTCTCGTAGAGCTCGTCGGTGTCCTGCGGCGTCCGGCTGCCGCCGGTCTCCTTCTGGACCAGGTCGGGCAGGAAGTCCGGCACCTGTCCCTGCGCGAGCAGGAACTCGACGACGCGGCGGATCTCCTCGTCGGAGACGAACGTGCCCTGGGCCCGCACGAGTCCGGTCGAGCCAGGGGGCATGTAGAGCATGTCGCCGTGGCCGAGCAGCTTCTCGGCCCCCGACACGTCGAGGATCACCCGCGAATCGATCTTGCGATTCACGCGGAACGCGATCTGGCACGGCAGGTTGGCCTTGATCACGCCGGTGATCACGTCCGCCGAGGGGCGCTGGGTCGCGAGGATCACATGGATGCCGACCGCGCGCGACTTCTGCGCGAGGCGCTGGATCGATTCCTCGACCTCGTTCTGGGCGACCACGATCAGATCGGCGAGCTCGTCGATCACGAGCACCTGATAGGGGATGTTCGCCTCCTTCGGATCGACCGGGCGCTGCAGGCGCTTCTCCAGCTCCTGTTGGCCGAGCTTGTTGTAGGTCGCGATGTGGTTCACGCCGGCGGCCGAGCACAGCGCGTAGCGCTTCTCCATCTCCTCGACCGCCCATTGCAGCACGCCGGGCGCCTTCTTCATGTTGGTCACGACCTCGCACGAGAGGTGTGGCACCTTGCGGTAGGCCTGCAGCTCGACCATCTTCGGGTCGATCAGGATCAGGCGCACGCGGTCGGGCGTGCGCGACATCAGGATCGACAGCAGGATCGTGTTGATGCACACCGACTTGCCGGAGCCGGTCGTGCCGGCGATCAGCAGGTGGGGCATCCGCGTCAGGTCCTCGACGATCGGCTTGCCGGCGACGTCCTTGCCGAGGAAGAGCGGGATCGCGAGATGCTCCGCCCGGCCGAACTGCTCGAGCAGCTCGCGCATGACCACGATCTGCCGCTCGCTGTTCGGCACCTCGACGCCGATCGTGTCCTTGCCCGGGATCGGAGCGACGACGCGCACCGACACGGCCATCAGCGCGGCCGCGAGGTCGGCCTCGTAGGCGACGATCTTCGACACCTTGATGCCCTCGGCCAGGCGCACCTCGTACTGCGTGACCGCCGGACCGGGCGAGACGCCGACGACCTTGCCCTCGATGCGGAACGAGGCGAGCTTCTTCTCGATCGCCTCGGCGTTCTTCTCGATGGTCTCGCGCGCGGCGCCGTCGTCAGCCAGCGCGATCTCGCGGAACAGTTCGATCGGCGGGAAGGGATACGCCGGGTTGAACGGCAGATCCTGCTGCGCCTTCGGCGGCTTCGGCTTCGGGCGCACGATCTTGAACTTGCGCGGCGCGCTGCGCGGCGGCGCTGGCGCGGCCGGCGCGGCGCCGGCAGCTGCCTCGGCCGCGGGCGCCGGGGCCGCCTCCGCCGCTGCGGCCGCAGCCTCGGCCTCGAAATCGCGCTCGAGCGTGATCGGCGGCGGCAAGGGCTCGGCCTCGGGCTCGGGCTCGGGCGCGCGCGCCCCTTCGGGTTCCGCTGCGGCTGGACCGCGGGACCGGCCGTGACGCCGTTCGCCCGCGAGTTCCACCGCGGTCTCCGCCAGCGTCGCCGCCGCCGGTGTGGCCGCGCCGGCGCCCGCCGTGGCCACCGCGAGCTTGTCCCCGCGCACCCGCTCGACGGCTGCCCCGAGCTGCACGGCACCGCGTCGCAGCAGCGACGAGAACAGCCAGTCGGTCGCGAGCATGAAGGCGACGATCGCCCCGATGCCCAGGAAGAGCAGACGTCCCGGTCCGCCCAGCGCGACGTAGAGCTTCGGCGAGAGCACGCGGCCGATGCGCCCGCCGGCGCCCCAGGGCGCGTTCGCCGACGCGACCATGTCGCCCGCCGGACCCGCGACCAGGATCGCGAGGATCACCGTGAACACGAGCACCCCGAGGATCTTGGTCACGAGGCCGGCGAGCTCGCGCCGGACGAAGAGCAGCAACGCGTGCAGCAGGCCGAAGGCGATCAGCACGAAGCTGGCCTTGCCGAACACGAAGGTCAGCCCGAGCGCCAGGTAGTAGCCGAAGCTGCCGCCGAGGTTCTTCCAGTCGCCGCGCGGGATCTTGTCGCCGATCTCGGCGAAGGCGAACGTCGCCAGCGCGAGCAGCGCATAGAGGCAGAAGCCGATCCAAGCCAGCGCGATGGTCTCGCGCGCGCGCGCGCTCAGCGGGAACGGCGGCGCCTCGTCGATCGGCACGAAGTGCCGCTGCCGGCCGCGCTGGTCATTGCCTGCTGGGACCTTGCCTGCTGGGACCTTGCCTGCGGGTTCCTTCTTCACAGGGTTCGCCCTCGGGAATGCTGCGGGTCGGCGGCGAGACGCGTGGCCTCGGCCACGATCTCGCGCGCGATCGTGTCCTTGTCGGCCCGCGCGAGCGCCCGCTCGCTGCCGTCGGCCCGCACCAGCCAGACTTCGTTGTCCTCGGCACCCATCGCCGGCGTCAGGTTGACGACCACGAGGTCCAGATGCTTGTGCGCGAGCTTCGCGCGCCCGCGGGCGAGTGCCCCCGGCACGCCGCCCTCGGCCGGGCTCTCGAGCGCCCAGCCGACCAGCAGGTGCCTGCCCTTGTTGCGGCCCAGGCCGCCCAGGATGTCGGGATTGGGGACCAGGTCGAGCGCGAACCCGTGCGCCTGCTTCTTCGGCTTGCCGGGCAGGCGCTGTTGCGGCCGATAGTCCGCGACCGCAGCCACGCCGAACACCCAGTCGACGCGCGGATACAAGGATTCGACAAGTGTCTGCATCTCGAGTGCCGAGGTCACCGCGTGCACCCGCACCTGCGGTGGCGGCGGGATCTCCACCGGCCCCGTCACGAGGTCGACCGTGTGCCCGGCTGCAGAGAGCGCCCCGGCGATGGCATAGCCCATGCGCCCGCTGCTGCCGTTCGACAAGTAGCGCACGTCATCCAGGTATTCCCTGGTGGGACCGGCTGTGACCAGAGCTGCTGCCAATACACCCCCACGGTCGTGGAGACCGGCTAACCGCGCCGGAGCGGCGAAGGCTATCGGGCCATGGCAAGCGCCTCAACACCGGCGGCTGCCAGGCGGGAAAAAGACTTCACGGGAGCCCCGGGACCGGTCGTAAAAGGCGGGTTCGACCCATGATCCGTAGCCCCGCCCCCTGCTTCGTGGCTGCATTGCTCCTGCTTCCCTCCTGTAGCGCCGAGTGGCACAAGGACGATGCGGACGCCGAGGTCTACAGCATCCTCGAGCGCGCGAACGAGCGCGTGCTCAACCGCAAGTCCTTCGACAGCATCGACCGGCCGGTCGACACCCTGCGCCGGCGTCTGCTCGAGAAGAAATCGCCGGTGCACCTGACGCTGGTCGAGGCGATGGACGTGGCCGCCGAGAACAGCCGCGAGTTCCAGCGCCAGAAGGAGCAGCTCTACCTGGTCGGGCTGTCCCTGACCCAGCAGGACTGGAACTTCCGCACCCACTACTCGCTCGGCGCCGACGCCGAGATCGCCGGCGTCTCGGGTGAGAACACCACCTCGTCGCTCGGGTGGAACGCGAGCGCCTCGCGCCGCCTGACCAGCGGCGGCCAGATCGTCGCGAACTTCGTGAACACGTTCCTGCGCACGCTCGCCAGCGGTCTCGACGGGCGTTGGGACGGCGCGTCGGTGCTCGGGATGACCTTCACGCAGCCGTTGCTGCGCGGGTTCGGCGAGCGAATCGTCCGCGAGCCGCTCACGCAGGCCGAGCGCAACGTGATCTACCAGGTGCGTGACTTCGAGCGCTTCAAGAGCCAGCTCTGCGTCACGATCTCGAGTTCCTACCTGCGGATCGCGCAACAGGCCGACAACCTGCGCAACGAGGAGGCGAACTGGCGGAGCCTGATCAAGAGCCGCGAGCAGATCGAGGGGCTGGCCGAGGCCGGACTGCGCACGGCGATCGACGTCGGCCGCGCGCGCCAGGACGAGCTCTCGGCCCAGGACCGTTACGTGACGGCCAAGGCCCGGCTCGAATCGGCGCTCGACACCTTCAAGCAGACGCTCGGCCTGCCGACCGATGCCGAGGTCCAGATCGACACGCGCGAACTCGAGCGCGTGCGCGCCCGCGGCGTCGAACTGCTCGCGATCGAGGAGGCGAAGGCGATCGAGCTCGCGCTCTCGCGCCGCTACGACCTGCAGAACGTGCTCGGCGATGTCGAGGACGCGCAACGCAAGGTCTACGTCGCCGAGGACGCACTGCGCTCGAAGCTCGACTTCTCGGGCGCGATCACGATCCCGACCGACCAGGGCGAGGCGTACGCGTTCGACTTCACGAAGATGCGCTGGTCGGCGGGCTTCTCGCTGGAACTCGCGGTCGACAAGCTGCCCGAGCGCAATGCCTACCGTTCGGCCCTGATCACGCTGGACGCCGCGATCCGCTCCCGGGAACAGCTCGAGGACACGATCAAGGCCGACGTACGCGAAGGCCTGCGCAGCATCATGCGCACGCTGCAGAGCTACCGCATCCAGACCATGGCCCTCGAGCTCGCGGCGAAACGCGCCGACGGCCTGCCCGACCTCTACAAGGCAGGACGCGCCAACGCGCTCGACCTGCTCGATGCGCAGGAATCGCTGCTGGTGGCCCAGCTGTCGGTGACCGGCGCCCTGGTCGACTACGCGATCGCCCGGCTCGAACTGATGCGCGACCTCGAGGCCGTCCAGCTCGAACCCAAGGGTCTGCGCTTCGATCCGGGGCTGCCGCTGCCGACCTCCCCCTTGCCGAATGCGCTGCCCCCCGCGGACACTGCGACCGGTCACAAGCCATGAACCACGCTCCCACGCCCCTGCTGCACGTCCTGTCGACCGCGGCCGCCGCGCTCGCCCTCGCCTCCTGCACCGGGGGGTCGGCCATCGAGGCGAACGCCCCCGCCGACCGCGTGCAGGTGCAGCGCGGGCCGATGAAAGTGCTCGTGACCCAGAACGGGGAGATCAAGGCCTTCAAGGAGACCGTGATCCGCTCCGAGGTCGAGGGCCAGAACACCGTGATCTTCCTGATCCCCGAGGGCAAGGAGGTCAAGCAGGGCGAGCGTCTGGTCGAGATGGACTCGAGCAGCCTGATCGAGCGCAAGGCCAAGCAGGAGATCGATCTGGCGCGCGCCGAGTCGACCTACGTGCAGGCCGAGAAGAACCTCGAGATCGAGGAGAAGCAGTTCGAGGCCGACAAGCTCGACGCCGACAACAAGGTCACGATCGCCAACCTCGACCTCGAGAAGTTCCTCGGCAAGCCGCGGCCGGACGGCGGCCGCGACATGGGCGAGATGCAGCAGAAGACCGAGGCCGCCGAATCGGACATCAAGCTGGCCGAGAGCAAGCTGAAGGTCGCGAAGGACAAGTACGAATGGAGCGAGAAGCTCGCGCTCAAGGACTTCGTGACCAAGACCGAGGTCGAGCGTGACAAGCTCGACTGCGAGACCCAGGAGACCGCGGTCAAGCTGGCCAAGAACAAGCGCGACCTCCTGGTCGGCTACGAGCACAAGAAGTCCCAGATCGACCTCGAGCAGAAACGCCGCGACGCGCAACTCGAGCGCGACCGCGTGCGCGCGAAGGGCGAGGCGAAGCTCGCCCAGGCGCTGGCCGAGAAGAAGAGCCGCAAGTCCGAGCTCGACCTCGCGAAGGAGCGGTTCGACAACCTGGTCAAGCAGGTCAAGAACTGCGTGATCACCGCGCCGACGCCGGGCCTGGTCGTCTACTCCCAGGTCGGCGACCGCGGGATGCGTTCCGAGTTCATCGCCGAGGGCCAGCAGGTGCGCGAGCGGCAGTCGCTGATCCTGCTGCCCGACACGACCCGGATGATCGTCGCGCTCAAGGTCTCCGAAGCCCAGATCGACAAGGTGCAGATCGGCCAGCCCGCCGAGATCGAGGTGGAGACGATGAACCGGCCCTTCGCCGGCCACGTGCGCAAGGTTGCACCGCTGCCGGACTCCGGCTCGCGCTGGACCAACCCCGACCTCAAGGTGTTCCAGGTCGAGGTCGAGCTCAACGCCGAGAACACCGGCCTCAAGCCCGGCACCTCGGCCAAGGTCTCGATCCTGGTCGGCGAGTTCGATAACGTGATCAAGGTGCCGATCCAGGCGATCGAGCGCGACGGACTCGTGCAGTACGTCTGGATCGAGACCAAGTCGGGCCCCTTGGCGCGGCAGGTGGAACTTGGGATGACCGACCTGAGCTTCGTCGAGGTCAAGTCGGGCCTGGACTCCGGCGACTGGGTGTTCCTCGGCCGTCCGGCTGGCGTGACCCCGCCGAAGTTCGCGCAACCGAAGGCTCCGGCGACTGCCGCCTCGCAGCCGACGGCCAAGCCGGGAAGCGTGACCGAGGCGAACGCGCGCCCTGGTCCGGGACCGGCCCCGCGAGGGCAGGGCCAGCGCGGCGGCGGCATGCAGTTCCAGATGTCGCCGGAGATGCAGGCGACGGTCGACGAGCTGCTGGCGACGCTCAAGCAGAAGCACCCCGAGTTCGCCGAGAAGCTCGCGGGCGACAGCATGGCGCTCATGCGGGCGCTGCGCGACGAGGCGATCGCGGCCGCGATCGAGGCCGATCCGGAGCTCAAGGCGCTGCGCGACAAGATGCGCGCGTCGATGCGCGGCGGCCAGGGCGGCGGACGCCGCGGCCGCGGTGACGGCGGCGAGCAGGGCGGCGCACCCCGCGAAGGGAGCGCCCGCGGCGATGGCAAGTGACACGTTGACCAGCGCCGGGGTCGTCACCGAGCTGGTCGACATCCACCGCCACTACCAGATGGGCAACAACGTCGTGCGGGCGTTGAACGGCATCTCCATGCGGATCGAGCCGGGCGCCTACATCGCGATCATGGGCCGCTCCGGCTCGGGCAAGAGCACGCTGCTGAACATCCTCGGCTGCCTCGACCGCCCCACCTCGGGGCAGTACCTGCTCGGCGGCGAGGACGTCTCCAAGCTCTCCGACAGCGCCCTGTCCGAGGTGCGTGGAACCCGGATCGGCTTCATCTTCCAGTCGTTCAACCTGATCCAGCAGCTCACCGTGCTCGAGAACCTCGAGGTGCCGCTCTTCTACCAGGGCAGGGTCGGCCCCGAATCGCGCGCCAAGGCCGAGATCCTGGCCAGGCGCGTCGGCCTCGATGGCCGCCTCGACCACCGGCCGATGGAGCTCTCGGGCGGCCAGCAGCAGCGCGTCGCGATCGCCCGTTCGATGATGAACGACCCGCTCTTCCTGCTGGCCGACGAGGCCACGGGCAACCTCGACACCAAGACCGAGCAGGAGATCCTGGGGCTCTTCGACGAACTGCACGCCGAGGGCAAGACGATCGTGATCGTGACGCACAATCCCAATGTCGCCCGGCATGCCCAGCGCACCGTCTGGCTCGCCGACGGCGTGATCGACCGGATCGAGGAGAACCGCTGATGCTCGCGCTGATGCGCACGATCCGGCTGGGCCTCAAGAGCCTGATGCTGCACAAGCTGCGCTCGTTCCTGACCACGCTCGGCATCCTGATCGGCGTGGCCGCGGTCTCGGTGATGCTCGCGATCGGCGAGGGCGCTTCGCAGGAACAACAAGAACGCATCCAGGCGCTCGGCTCGACCAACATCCTGCTGCGCAGCAAGAAGCCCGAGGCGAGCGAATCGAGCTCTTCGGCGTCGCCGATGAGCGCCACCGTCTACGGCCTCAAGTACCTCGATGCCGAGCGGATCGGGACGCTGCCCGCCATCGAGCGGATCGTGCCGGTGCGCGAAGCCTCGAAGGACGTGCGCTTTGGCGCGTTCTATCTGGCCGGCAACGTGATCGGGACGACGCCCGCGTACCTGGACGTGGTCAAGATGCGTGTCGAGGAGGGGCGGTGGCTGACCGACGAAGACGATCGGCGACGCAACAACGTCGCGATCCTGGGCGCGTCGGCCTGCGAGGCCCTGTTCCCGCTCTCGAGCCCTCTCGGCGAAGCGATCCGGGTCGGATCCGACCGCTTCGTCGTGGTCGGAGTCCTCGAGCGCCTGGGCCGCGTGTCGGGCAACAGCGGCCCATCGGTCGACGAGTCGGTGTTCATCCCCTACCACACCTCGAAGGACTGGTACGGCGACGTCAACATCAAGCGCGCGGGCGGCGGCATGCAGGTCGAGTCGATCGAGCTCAACGAGATCAAGATGCGCGTGCGCGGCCCGGACGATGTCGTGCCGACCGCGAACCTGCTGCGCGAGATGCTGGCCGAAGAGCACGAGAAGGGCGACTACGAGCTGACCGTGCCGCTCGAACTCCTGCGCGAGATGGAGGCCAACAAGCGGATCTGGAAGATCGTGCTCGCCGCAGTCGGCGGCCTCTCGCTGCTGGTGGGCGGCATCGGCATCATGAACGTGATGCTCGCGACCGTGACCGAGCGCACGCGCGAGATCGGGATCCGCCGTGCGCTCGGGGCCAAGCGCCGCAACATCATCACCCAGTTCCTGGTCGAGACCGTCGTGCTGAGCATGACCGGCGGCCTGCTCGGCGTCGCATTCGGGATCGCAACCCCGAGCCTGATCACGCTCTACGCCGACAACATCAAGACGATCGTCCGCCTCGAGCACCCGCTCTTCGCGTTCTTCATCTCCGCCGTGGTCGGCATTGTGTTCGGGCTCTATCCGGCGGTCCGCGCGGCCAACATGGACCCGGTCGAGGCGCTGCGGCACGAGTGACCTGCCGCGGGCCGGGCCGGCAGCAGCAGCGCCGTTGCGCTATCCTGCGCGGGCCATGCTCAACCGCACCCTGCTGATCTCGCTGGCCACCACGGCCTCCCTCTTCGCCCAGGCGACTCCCTGCCACGCGGAGTTCGCCACCACCAACAACCACCTGACCGGTTGGACGATGGGTGGCATCCTGGTCGCGATCAAGACCACGGTCACGACCGCGATCGTGCCGACGCGCCTCGAGTTCTTCACCGGCCTCCGCACCGGCGCGTGCACGGTCCACATCTACGCGCACGATCCGTCCGCCAACCAACCGGCGGCGCTGCTCACCTCGGGCAGCTTCACCGAGGTCGCGGCCCTCGGCTGGCAGGGCGGCAACCTGTCACCGGTGGTGCCGATCCTGCCGAACACGACGATCTGGGTCGCGTGGGATCCGATCGGCGGCGACCAGGTGCCCACCGAGGGCCACAATGCGTCCACACCCCCGGCGGGGGCGCAGGAGTACCGCGCGTCCTCGACCGGTTCCGCGCCCTGGACCGGGCCCTTCCGGCAGCACCAGTGGAAGTTCCGGATCTTCTGCGGCGGCCAGGTGCCCGGCGCCTACGCGATCTTCGGCAAGGGCTGTGTCGGCTCGAATGCGAAGCTCCCGGCGATCGCGGCAGACACGGTGCCGACGCTCGGCCTGCCGATCCAGATCCGCCTGAGCGGCGGCCTGGCGAGCACCCCCGCGTTCTGCGCGGTCGGCACCAGCGACAAGACCTGGGGCTCGCTGCAGCTGCCCTATGACCTGGGCGCGATCGGCGGGCCCGGCTGCTCGGCCTACGTCGACATGCCGGTGCTGCTCGCGACCGCGACCAACGCCGCCGGGGATGCGAGCCTGCCCCTGCAGATCCCGAACAACCCGGGGCTGTTCGGCCAGCTCTTCTTCAACCAGTGGGTCGTGCTCGACCAGGCCGCGAACAACCTGCACGCGACAGTCTCGAACGCCGGCAAGGCCACGATCGGCAACTGACGCGCCTGGCGGCGGGTCGAGCGCCCGGAACGGAAACACGACTTTGCCCGGAACACTTCTGGGCACCGCCCCGTCCGAGCGCGCGATCTGCGGCAACCCGATCCCCGGTGCCCCCAGGGATCGGGTGCGCGGCAGGTAAAAGACGAAGGCTCTCCACTTTGCCCCCGGGATCCTCGAGCACCATGCCCGCTGACCCCTAAGTGGAGAGCCTTACGCTGGTTTGTCCGCGGCCAGGCAGAACCTGAGCCGCGGACGGGCCTTCTAGAGCCATGGCCGATCGGGGTTGCGCATCCGGGCAAAACTTTTTTGTGCGCGGCGTGGGGTCTGCGCAGGTTCGGGATCGAGCAAGCGCTGTGCCGGATGCTCCGGAGACTGCGGGCGCCCGGTGCTACCGAACCCGGTCCTCCAGGAGACTGGTCCACTTCGCTGGGCTCGGACTCCCGGTCGCAGGGTTGCGAACTCGGCGGTTGCAGCGCGAGAATCGGCCCCCAGGCGCTGCTTCGTCATCCAGCGTCCACCCCGGGGTCGATCCTCCCACCGCATCCGGGTGGTCCCGGAACTTGCTCGCCGCCATCTGAGAGCGATCCCGCGCGAGTCTGGAGGTCAAGCTCCCCTCTCGAGCCGATTTCGGGCCCGGCCGCGGCGGACCCTTGGCTCTCCTGAGGCCACGCCGTGCGAACCATCACCAGGTTCGCGCGGCTTTCCGACGTTCGCGCATGGACGGTTGCCCAGGGAAGTGGACCAGTATCCGCGGCTAGCATCCCCGCCGTGCGCACCCTACTCCTCTCCGCACTGCTGTTCGGGCATGGCCTGAGCGCGCAGAGCCAGCCTTCGGCGTACGACCTGTTGATCCGCGGGGGCCAGCTGATCGACGGCACCAACACCCCCGCCCGGACGGCCGACATCGCGATCCGCGCCGGCAAGATCGCAGCGATCGGCGATCTCGGCGCGGCCGCGGCCAGGCGCACGCTCGATGCGAAGGGTCTGGTCGTGGCTCCGGGGTTCATCGACCTGCACACCCACATCGACGCGGCGATCGTCACGCAGCCGCAGGCGCGCAACTTCGTCGCGATGGGCGTCACCAGCGTGATCAGCGGCAATTGCGGCGGCTCCGAATCCGACCTCGCTGCGCACCTGCAGGCGGTCGCGACCAAGGGCAGCGCCGTGAACTACGGCACCTTGCTCGGCGCCGGCACGGTGCGCAACGCGGTCATGCGCTACTCGCGCAAGAAGGCCTCGGCCGAGGAGCTGCAGCAGATGCAGGCGCTCGTGCGCAAGGCGATGGCGGCCGGTGCCTTCGGCATCTCGACCGGGCTGATCTACGTGCCCGGCAGCTATGCGCGCGAGGACGAGCTGGTCGAGCTCTGCAAGGCGATGCCGGAGGGCGGCGGCCGCTACGTCTCGCACATCCGTAGCGAGGAGGAGCAGGTGCTGACGGCGATCGACGAAGCGCTGGCGATCGGCCGGCGCGCCGGTTGTCCGGTGCACATCTCGCATCTGAAGGCCAGCGGCAAGCCACAGTGGGGCTGGAGCGAGCGGATCCTCGCGAAGCTGCGCGCGGCCCGCGCCGGCGGTCAGAAGGTGACCGGAGACCAGTATGCCTACACGGCGAGCAGCACGAGCCTGGACGTGCTCTTCCCCGACGAGGAGCTCGCGATCGGCAAGAAGGAGTTCGCGGCGAGACTGCAGCAGGACCAGGCTTTCCGCACGAAGATGGGCGAGGCGTTGTTCGAGACCATGCGGCGGGCGGGCTTCGGCGATCTCTCCTACGCGCAGATCGCGGCGGCGCCCGGCCATCCCGAGCTCGCGGGCAAGACCCTGAAGGACGCCGCGCAGCTCTTCTTCGCCAAGGACGACCGTGGTGCCCAGGCCGAGGCGGCGATGCGGCTCTATGCCGACGCCGAGGGGCGGCGGATCGGCATGGTCTACCACAAGATGGACGAGGCGGACGTGAGCGCCTTCCTCGCCGAACCCTGGATCGCGGTCGCCTCGGACGCGGGGATTCGCGCGGAAGGCGCCGGCAAGCCGCATCCCCGTGGTTCGGGGAACAACCCGCGCGTGCTCGGCCGCTACGTGCGCGAGCACAAGACCCTCTCCCTCGAGCTCGCGGTGCACAAGATGACGCAGGTGCCGGCCCAGGCCTTCGGGCTCGAAGGCCGCGGCGTGGTGGCCGTCGGCGCCTGCGCCGACCTCGTGCTCTTCGCGCCCGAGACCGTGGCCGACCGCGCGACCTACGAGGATCCGCTCGCGGCTCCGGTCGGCATCCCGTACGTGCTCGTCAACGGGGAGTTCGTGCTCGAGCAGGGCAAGCCGACCAAGGTCCTGCCGGGCCACCTGCTGCGGGCCAACCGCCGATGATCGCGTTCGCGCTGCTGCTCGGCTGCCTGCCGCAGGACTCGCAGCCGGCCGCCGGCGAGCCGTTGGCGCGCTTCATGGCGCTGCCGGTCGTGCAGAAGGCGGCCCTCGTGCGCACGCTCGAGAAGCGGCTGCAGCGTGATCCCGATCCGGCGCTGCAGCGGATCCTCGGGCTGCAGCGCGGCGCCGAACACTGGCCGGAGGCTCCGCCGCCGCGCGTCCACGACCCCGAGGTCTGGGCCAAGGGTGTGGCCCCCGCGCGCTCGTGGGTGCCGGCCGGGTCCGTCGAACATCGCGCGATGCGTGCGCAGTACCCGAGGCCCCGTTGCCTCGACGACCTCTGCACGGCGGTCGTCTACGACTGGGGTTCCGCCCGGGTCGTGCGCACGAAGCCGCTGAGCATCGAGCAGGTCTATGCGAACGCACTCGCGGGCTACCCGCCGGGCAGCGACGAGGCGGTCGCGCAGATCCTGCAGGCGCTCGACACCGACCAGAAGCAACAGCAGGTCGCGGCCTACTTCGCGCACACCTACGCCGACCTCGAGGCGAAGCTCTACGAGGGGATCACGCTCTACGAGTCCTGGTACTCCGGCAGGGTCTGCGACATCCCGGACGTCGACGCGATCCCGTTCGCGGTCGGGATCCTGGACGACAAGAGCTACGTCTCGCCGATCCCGGCCGACAGGCGCCGCGAACGGCTCTACATGCGCATCCGCGACCAGGCGCACGCGCACCGGCTCTACCGGACGCTGCGCGAGGCCGCGGCGGCGGCGTTCGTGCGCGGCGAGCCGATCCTCGAGCCTCCGTACGACCTGCTGGTCCCGCGCTTCCACCTGCTGTGGCAGGAATGCGACGACGAGCCCAAGCGCCTGGGCGCGCTGCTCGCGGGCGCAACGAGCCGCGACGGCCTGCTCGCGGAGGTCGACGCCCGGGTCAAGCGCAGCCCCGAAGTCTTCGTGCGGCGTGAAGCGCGCAAGCACGAACTCACGGAGCTCGCCGCCCGCGTGCGCGCCCTGGCCCTGACCCTGCTCGAATGAACCCATGCGTTGCCTCCTCCCCTGCGTGCTGATCGCGTCCGCTCTCGGCGCCCAACCGGATCTCGCGACCCAGAAGGCACAGGCCTTCGCGCGCTATCGTGCGCTGCCGACGCTGCGGCAACTGCAGATCCTGCACGCTGTCGAACGGGAGTTCCGGACGGACCCGGCGACAGCGCCCGATCCGGCGGACCTGCCCGAGGCCCCGGCGGCCCGCTTCTTCGATCCGCGTGACTGGGGCGAGGACGGCGCGCCGCCGCGCACGCTGGTCAAGGAGGGCGCACCCGGCCACCAGGAGGTGCGCGCGGCGTTCCCGGTGCTCGCGTTCCTGCCCGATCTGCGCAAGGGCGTGAGCTACGACTGGGGCAGCGGCACGATCGTCCGGCGCAAGCGCCCGCTGACCCTCGACGAACGCGGGGCGAACCTGCTGCACGGCTATGCACCCGGCAGCGACCTCCGGCTCGCGCAGGCGCTCGCCGTGCTCGACCGCGACCCGGGCATGCGCCTCGCGAACCGCTACTTCGCGCACTGCTACGCCGACCTGCAGGCCAGGGTCTACGAACACGTGACCCTCTACGAGGCGTGGGCGGCCGGCGCCGCCCTGAACATGCCCGACATGGACGTGATCGCCTTCGCGAACTGGTTCCTGAAGGACGACTCGCTCGTGGCGCCGATCCCGCCGAACCTCTCGGCTCCGGTGTTCGAACGCATGGGCCAGCAGGCGCTCGAGTATCGCAAGTACCGCACGCTGCGCGAGGCGATCGGCGCCGCGGTGATCCGCGCCGAGCCGATCCTCGACCCCCGCTACGCGCCGCTCGTCGGCCGGGCCCAGTACCTGCTCGCGGCCTTCGGCGGCGACCTGGTGGCGATCCGCGAGTTCCTGCAGGAACTCCCCGATCGGGATGCGGTCGTCGAGCAGGTCGATGCCGAGGTCACGCGCAAGCCCGCGCACGCGGCCGGGCGCGACGCCTACGTCGCCGGGCTCCGGGCTCGCGCGGACAAGATCACGCAACGCATGCTCGCCGCGATCGAGGCCGACCGATGACTGCGCGCGGCATCTACTACGCGACCAACCGCGGCCACGAGGGCAAGGACCGCTGGCGGCCGAGCGGCTACGGCGCGGACTTCTCGGCCGACGGCATGGAGAACCTGCGCTTCGGCTGGCTCACGGTCGACACCGACCTGCAGCAGGTCGATCGGCACCTGCGCGCGGATTCGGGCTACGGCCTCGGCGACGGCAACGCGCTCGCGGCGCATTTCACCAGGCTCGCGCGTCACGCTGCGATCGAGGCCTACCAGGAGAGTGTCGACCCGGGCAAGCCGGAATCCGTGCAGCGGCGCCTGAAACTCGGTTCGAAGGCGATGTTCGCCGACCTGCAGCGCGAGATGCAGCAGGCCAGCGACGTGCTGATCTACGTGCACGGTTTCAACGTCAGCTGGCCGGAGGCGGTGGGTTCCGCGCTCGCGCTGCAGGAGATGCTGAACCGCGACAACGTCGGCGATCCGGCGCAGAAGTGCCGCGTCGTGCTGTTCTCGTGGCCCTCCGACGGCAAGGCGGTGCCGTGGGTCTCCTACCGTTCGGACCGCACCGAGGCCCAGGCCTCCGGCTATGCGTTCGCGCGCGGCATCCTGAAGGTCCGCGACTTCCTGGCGCGCCTGATCACGCGCTCCCCCACCGGCGCCCTGACCTGCCGGCAGGACCTGCACCTCCTCTGCCACTCGATGGGCAACTTCGTGCTGCAGAACGCCCTCGCGCGGATCGCCGAGTTCTCACCCGGGCCGGTGCTGCCGAAACTCTTCGAACAGGTGTTCCTCTGCGCCCCCGACGTCGACGCCGATGTGCTCGAGTCCGGCAAGGCCCTCGGCCGCCTGCACGAGCTCGCGAGCACGGTCACGACCTACCACAACCGCGGCGACGTGGCGATGCACGTGTCCGACTTCACGAAGAGCAATCCCGCGCGGCTGGGGCGCGACGGTTCGGCGCGGCCGCAGCTGCTGCCCAAGAGCGTGCACGAGGTCGACTGCTCGCCGGTCGTCGGCGGCGTCGTCGAGCACAGCTACTACCTGGATGGCTGGGTCGCCGACGACATCGTGTTGAGCATCGACGGTTTCGGCCTCGATGCTCCCGGGCGGCGGCGCCGCCGGCGTGCGGCGAACGGCTGGGTGCTCGAAGGTCTCTGAACGGCAGCTCGCTGCGCGTCATCTGGCCGGCAGGGCGGCAAGCCGCCGCCGCGCCTGCTCGCGCAGCAGTTGGCCAGACCATGGCGTCGCGGTGTCGTCCGCGGCGGTCGTGGCCGCCAGCCACTGGGTGCGCGCCGCCTCGGTCTCGTCGCTGGCCCAGAGCACGTCGCCGTAGAACAGATGATTGACCGTGATCGGGGCCAGGGTCGTGGCACGCGCGAGCGCCGTCTGCGCGAGCGCGAGGTCGCCGTAGGGCCACGGCGCCTTGCCGCGGAACCGGCCCTGCAGCCGCAGAGGGGCGCCATGGTCGATGGTCGCGTCGGCGGCCACGGCGGCATCGATCGCCGCGACGAGGCGCTTGCCGTAGCCCGCGAAGA
Organism: uncultured candidatus Brocadiaceae bacterium; assembly: GCA_964607495.1. GTDB lineage: Bacteria > Planctomycetota > UBA1135 > UBA1135 > UBA2386 > CAZSKV01. The sequence continues at coordinate 2,474 of CAZSKV010000222.1, read as the reverse complement.
GCGATCGGGCGGGGCCGTTCGCCCAGGCCACGAGCGAGAGGTGCAGCCCGCGGTGCAGTTCCGCCTGCGCGCGCTCGGGCACGGCCTTGGCGGCCTGGACCGCCTGCTCGGCCGCCGCGAGCCCGGCCGTGCACAGCCCGAGGATCTCCATGCGGGCAGGGTCGCCGACCTGATCGTCGGCGGCGACGATCGCGGCCAGGCCGGCCTGCGGGTGGGCGGCAAGCCAGGCGCAAGTGGCCCGCTGCAAGCGCAGGTCGGCCGCGGCGAAGAGCGCGGCCGTGGCCGCGAGCGCGCCTTCCAGGTCGGCAGGCACCGCGCGGTGGCGCTGCAGCAGCGTCGCCGCCTGCTGATCGCACAGGGTCTGCAGCCGGGCAGCGCGTGCTTCGAGCGGCAAGACCGCGTCGCCGCGCGTGCCCGGCTGCGATGCCGGATCGCCCCCGGCCGGCGCGGGCAGCACGCTCTCCGCGGACGGGGCCGTCAGCGCGCAGGCCGCCGCGAGCAGCGGCAGGCAGGTGGCTGCCCTCACAGGATCGAGTTCCCGAGCGCCGACAGGATCAGCTCGACCGCGACCTCGCCGCTCTGGTTGCGCACGTCGAAGATCGGGTTGAGCTCGGTGACCTCGAGGCTCGTCATCCTGCCGGAGTCGGCGACCACCTCCATCAGCAGCGAGGCTTCGCGCCAGCCGATGCCGCCCTTGACCGCGGTGCCGACGCCGGGCACGTCGTTCGGATCCATGCCGTCGAGGTCGAACGAGAGGTGGAAGCCGGCCGTCCCCTGCGTTGCATGCCCGATCGCCTCGGTGACGACCGCGCGCATGCCACGCTCGTCGAGATCCCGCATCGTGTAGGCGTGCACGCCCGAGTCGCGGACGTTCTTCTTCTCCAGCTCGTCGATGCTGCGCAGACCGATCACGGCGCAGTTGGCGGCCAGGACCTTCGGCTTGAAGTCGGCCAGCATCGCGAGCGGTTCGGGCGCCATGCCGAGGATCGCGGCCAGCGGCATGCCGTGGATGTTCCCCGTGGGCGAGGTCTCCGGCGTGTTCATGTCGGCGTGGGCGTCGACCCAGATCAGGCCGAGCTTGTGCCCGCGCTCCTTGTAGTGGGCTGCGACGCCCGCGACGGTTCCCGCCGCGATCGAATGGTCGCCGCCGATGACCAGCGGCACCTCGTCGTTCTCGAGCGCGCGCTTGGTCCGCCAGCACAGCCGGTTGCAGGCGCGCGTGATCTCGGCCAGGTAGCGCGCCCGCGGATCTCCGGGATCGCGGCGTTCGGCGACCGGCACCGCGACGTCGCCGTCGTCGGTGAACTCGTAGCCGAGGGCCTCGATCTTGGCGCCGATGCCGGTGTAGCGGATCGCCGACGGCCCCATGTCGACGCCGCGCCGCCCACCACCGAGATCCATCGGGCAGCCGATCAGCCGCACCTTGGTCCTGCCGAGAGGAGCTTTCATGCCCGCTTGGTTTTATCCGTTGGCCACGACACTTTCCCCGCGGCCGGCGCCGAGCACCCGGGCCGCGCTGCCGTCGCGCACGGCGATCTCGACCAGATCGTACGAGTTCACGAGCGCGAGCAGCTCCCCGGGAGCGGCATCGGCGTAGGTCGTGCGCACCGTCAGCGTCCGGCCACGGATCGTGACCTGCCTGACCCCGGCCCGGACCGTCGTGATCAGGTTGCCGTAGCCGTCCACGTGCAGGACGGAGTGGCCCTCCAGCACCGGGAGACGGACCGGATCGGGGCAGCGCGGGCCGAGCGCGCGGTAGCCGAGCTTGCCGGCCGCGAGTTGACCCGCGAGCGGGGCCAGGATGTCGCGCCCGTGGAAGGTCGCCGAAACCGTTGAGATGCCCACCGCGACGAGGTCGATGCAGCGCACCTCGCGTTCGTGATCGTCGGCCTGCTGCGGCAGCACGGCGCTCAGCAGCCCGTTGTCCGGCCCGAGCCAGTAGCAGCCCGCGGCGGCGACGGCGAGCAGGCGCCGTGCCGTGCCGACGCCCGGGTCGACGACGGCGACGTGCACCGTGCCGAGCGGAAAGCGGTCGATCGCGGCGCGCAGGAACAGGGCGCCCACCTGTACGTCCTGCGCGGGCACGCCATGGCAGAAGTCGAGCACCTCGGCGCGCGCGTGCTGGCGTTTGACCACGCCCTTGAGGATGCCGACGTACGGGTCGGCGAGGCCGAAGTCGGTCAGCAGGGTCACGAGGCCGCAAGGCGGGGGGATCTGCATCCCGGGCTCAGTGTCCGCCGGTGTGCGGCTTGCCGAGGATCGCGAACATCTGCTCGCGGCGCGCTTCCATCAGCTGCCGGGTGTCCGCTTCGAGGCACATCCGCAGGTACGGCTCGGTGTTGCTCGGGCGCACGTTGACCCACCAGTCGGGGTAGGTCACGGTCACGCCGTCCAGGTAGTCGATCGCGGCGTCGGCGAAGGTCGCCGCGACCTTGCGCATCAGGCCCTCCTTGTCGGCGACCTTGAAGTTGATC
>CAZSKV010000221.1:0-1891 GCA_964607495.1 uncultured candidatus Brocadiaceae bacterium | reverse complement strand
GCGTCCTTCGCGAGCCCGTGCAGGAAGTAGCGCTTGTGCTCGTCCCCGCCGAGCTTGACGTCGAGCGGGCCGGTCTCCGCCTCCGTCGCGGGTTTCGGCTTGTCGTCGCCGAGCAGAGCGGGCACGAGCGGGACGCGCGGCGTGAACACCGCCGCGAACACGAACGCGAGAGTGGCGAGCATGACGGGTTTCCTTCCGCGGCCGGCGGCCGACGCGAGGAGCATGCTCCTCCGCCCCGGATCCCGCCAGCCCCGCCGGGTTCCGGCGCCGAGCCCGCCCGCGTCAATCGAACGAGAAGTTCGGGTCGAGCAGCTTCCTGAGCGCGCGCCACTCGAGCTCGCGCTCGTGCCCGTTGACCTCGCCGGCGAGCCCGTGCGTCGAGCGCGCGTAGAGCATCATCTCGAAGTCCTGCACGTTCGCTTTCTGGAGCTCCCACGCGAGCTGGATCGCGTTCTGCACGTGTACGTTGTCGTCCATCGTGCCGTGCACCATCACGAGATGGCCGTGGAGGTCCTTCGCGTTCTTGATGACGCTCGTCGCGTCGTAGCCCGCCTTGTTTTCCTGCGGCGTGCGCATGTAGCGCTCGGTGTAGATCGTGTCGTAGAGGCGCCAGTCGTAGACCCCGGCGCCGGCGATCCCGAGCCTGAACGCCTTGCTGTGGGTCAGTGCATACGCAGTCATGAACCCGCCGTAGCTCCAGCCCGTGATGCCCACGCGGTCCTGGTCGATCCAGGGGTGGCGCCGCGCGAGGTCGGCGATCGCGTCCTCGAGGTCCGCCAGCTCCTGCGCGCCGAAGTTCTTGTAGAGCTTGCCGATGATCGCGCGGCCCTTCTGCGACGCCGTGCGCACGTTGACCTGCAGCGAGGCGATGCCCTGCTGCGCGAGGAACTGGGCCCAGGCGCTCGCGCGGAACGAGTTGCCGACCGAGGGCGCGTCCGGGCCCGAATAGGTCTCGATCCAGAGCGCGTACCTGGCCGACGTGTCGAGCGGCACCGGCCGGATCAGCACCGCATCGAGTCCGAAGCCGTCACGGGCCTTCAGCTCGAGCAGCTCGGGGCGCGAGAACCCCCGCGCCTGCAGGTCGTGCTCCTGGCTCGCGCCGAGCTCGCGCACGAGCGTGCCGTCGGCCCGGCACAGGCGGATCACCGGCGGCGTCGCCACGCTCGACACGGTGTCCAGCAGCAGCGTGGCATCCGCGTTCCACTCGACCTGGTGCGAACCGTCGCCCCTGGTGATCCGCGTGAGGTCCGAGCCGTCGAGGCGCACGCGGTAGAGGTTGTTGGCGATTGCGGAGTCCTTGCCGCCGTGGAACCAGACGATGCCGTTTGGTTCGTCGAGGCGCTCGATCGAGCGGAACTCCCATTCTCCGGCGGTGACCGCGTGCAGCAGCTTGCCGTCGGCCGCGTGGTGGTAGAGATGCTTGTAGCCCGTGCGTTCGCTGACCCACAGGAAGGTCCCGTCGGCGAGCCAGCGTGGCTCCTCGAGGACGTTCACCCAGGTCGGCGATTCCTCGTGCAGGATGCGCTGGACCTTGCCGCTCTCCGGGTCGACGTAGCAGAGGTCGAGCCAGGTCTGGATGCGGTCCTGGATCTGGCAGACGAGCTGCCTGGCGTCCGGGGTCCAGCCCACGCGCACGACCAGCAGATCGGCCGGGAAGGCGCCCAGATCGGCCCAGACGACCCGGCGGGCGTCGGCGTGGGCGATCGCGAGCCGGCAGGTGGGGTTCGGGTCGCCGGCCTTCGGGTACTTCTCGACCTCGACCTTCACGGTCTTGTCCTTGTCGAGCGGAGCCGGCACATGGTCGATCACCGTGAAGTCCTTGACCGCGGTCTCGTCGAGGCGCAGGAACGCAACCTTGCGCGAGTCGGGACTCCACCAGTGGCCGCGGAAG
>CAZSKV010000220.1:0-1558 GCA_964607495.1 uncultured candidatus Brocadiaceae bacterium | reverse complement strand
ACACTTCCGAGTTGTCGGGGTGCCACTGCACGCGCACGAGCAGGGTCTCCTGGTTGCCGTGGCGCGAGAGGTCGAACCAGCGCACTTCCCCGCCGCGCGCATCGACGACGCCGAGCGCGGCGATCGGGTTGTTGGCGCCGGCCTTCGGGTAGTTGGCGACCTCGACCGACGGGTAGACCGGCTGGTCGTGGGTCAAGGTGAACTCGCGCACCGGGGACTGGTCGAGGCGCAGCAGCGCGAGCATCGTGGAATCGGGCGACCACCAATAGCCCTGGAAGTTGCCGCGGCCGTAGAGCTCCTCCTGGTAGACCCAGTCGAGCCGGCCGAAGTACAGCTCCTGGCTGCCGCCGCTGGTCAGCGCGCGTGGCGGCGCCGAGCCGTCGCTCGGCACGACCCAGAGGTCGTAGCCGTGTACGAATGCGACCAGGCGGCCGTCGGGCGAGAACTGCTCGCCGATCTCCTCGACCGGCGTGTTCGTCAGCCGGACCGCGTGGCCCTTGGTCGCGTCGTAGCAGATCAGATCGCGGCTCACGTTCAGGAGCACGAGGTTCCAGTCGCGCGACCAGCGGAAGGCCTCGGGGTCGTGCGCGAGGGCTTCGGCCTCGCGCCGCCCGAAACCGGGCAGGCGCGCGAGGGCGTCCGCGAGGCGCGCGTGGTCGAAACACGGCGTGCGTTCGCCGCTCTGCGCGTTCACGCGCAGGAAGCCGCGCACCTTCTTGTCGCCCTGCTGGACCTCCCCGAACACGAGGTAGTGCTGTGGATCGAGCCAACCGCGCGGGGCGTCGAAGGGTTTGGCCAGGCGGCTGCCCAGGCTCACGAGGTCGTCGAAGCTCAGGTCCTTCGGCTGGGCCGGCGGCTGCGACTGGGTCGGCTGCGTCGGCACGGCCGGAGCCGGTTGCGTCGCCGTGGTCGGTTTCGAGTCAGGCTGCTGCGCCGGCAGGAGGCCGAGCGTCAGCACGAGGCAGGCGGGAAGCTGCTGCATGTCGGTGGAGAACACCCGGCGGGTAGTCCGAGCGGGAGCGCGGGATTGTGCAGGAACCTGCGGATGCAGGCCAGGAATCGCTGCGGCACCCGGTCAGGTGACGATCTCGTCCTTGCGATCCCGCCCCATCAGCGTCGACACCGCGTGCGCCGCCGGCATGCCGCCGAAGAGCACGCCGCAGACGGCGTCACAGAGCGGCATCTCGACCTGGAGTTGCCTGGCCCGTGCCTGCACGACCTGCGCGGTCCACACCCCCTCGGCCACGGTGCGCGTCGAGGCGAGGATCTGCGCGACCGTCTCGCCGCGGCCGATCCGCTCGCCGAAGGCCCGGTTGCGGCCGTGGCGCGAGAACGCGGTCACTGCGAGATCCCCCATCCCGGCGAGGCCGAAGAAGGTGTGCAGGTCGGCGCCCTCGGCGACGCCGTAGCGCGCCATCTCGACGATACCGCGCGAGAGGATCGCGGCCTTCGCGTTGTCGCCGAAGCCGAGACCGTCGGCGATGCCGGCAGCGAGCGCCATCACGTTCTTCAAGGCGCCGCAGAGCTCGACCCCGAGCGGGTCCTTGTTGCGGTAGAT
>CAZSKV010000219.1:0-12654 GCA_964607495.1 uncultured candidatus Brocadiaceae bacterium | reverse complement strand
CGACCTTGCCGGGCAGCATGTCGAAGTTGACCGAGGGGACCTGGATCTCCTCGCGCGTCAGGGTCACCTCCTTGGCTTCGGGCAGGCCGAGGCGGCGGAACTTGATCGTGACCTTGGTGCCCGGCTGGCCCTTGAGCTTGGCGATGATCTCGTCGCTCGAGTGGCCGCTCGTCTCCCAGCCGTCGACCTCGAGCAGCTTGTCGCCCGACTTCAGGCCGGCGCGGTAGGCGGGACCGGAGTAGATCGGCCGCACGATCGAGAAGATGTCGTCCTGGTCGAAGTTCACGAACGCGCCGATGCCGCCGTACTCGCGGTTCAGGTCGAAGAAGAACTTCTGGAATTCCTCGGAGGTGAAGAACGAGGAGTGGCGGTCCACGGCCGCGGCCATCCCCTTGGCAGCTTCCGAGATCAGGAACTCGTCGGGCACCTTCTCGCCCCGCACGTGGCTGACGTGCACGCGCGCCATGATCTCGCGCAGGACCTTGAGTTCGTCGCTCTGCTTGCCGTTCGGCTCGGCGAGCTGCTGCTCGGTCAGCTTGCGCAGGCGGGCCTCGAACTCGCGCTGCAGGTTCTCGATCGCGAGGTAGGACTTCGCGAGCTTGCCCTCGGTCGTGGGCTCGACCGCCAGGGCCTGCAGGATCGCCTTCGCTTCGCGGTTGACCTGGTTGATCTCGGCCAGGGCCAGCGCGCCTTGCGTGCGCAGGCCGTTGTCGGTCGAGGCCAGGTACTGGGCGATCGTCTGCCGCGCGAGGCTGCGCTGCTCGTCGCTGCCGAGTTCCCAGAGCGTGCGGCATGCCGCGAGGCGGACCTGCGGCTCGAGCGTGTCGGCGACCACGTTCTCCTTGACGAGGCTCTGCACCTCGATCAGGGTCTTGCGCGCGAAGTGCTTCTTGCCGAGGAGGGCGAGCGCCGCGGCGCGCGCGAGCGGATCCTCGGACTTGCACACCGGGCGCAGGGTCTCGAGCACGGCCTGGCCGTGGGTCTCGCCCTCGCCGATGTCGATCAAGGCGCTGCCCGCGGCGATACGGCCGTGGTTGCCGAGCTTGCTCGCCGACTCGGAGATCGCCTTGACCAGGGCGTCCTCCTGCGCCTGCAGGTCAGAGACCTGGCGCCCGAGTTCGAACGCGCGCACCAGCGGGGCCGCGTCGGCCTCGCCGAGCAGGCGCGACACCTTCGTGCCGAGATCCTCCTGGGCCGGGAGTACGCCACCGGCGAGCGCGGCCAGGGCCAGAATGGCGAAGTGCTTGGTGAGTGCAGTGCGCAGCATCGGGTGATCCGGAAGGGGAGTGAGCGGTGGTCTTGGACTTGCGATCGTGCTATCGGACTTGCTAGTCGTCTAGATCGGCGCCGTTGCCGGGGGGCATCAAGCGAATCCCGGCATGATCGTGCGTTCCTTTACGACATGCGGGGGGCGGGGCGCAGGAGAAATGTGGCCTCGCCGAACTCTGGCCCGCCACCTAGACTTTCGCGCCCTTTGCCGCGCCGCCGCCCCAAGCCCCGCACTCCGACCCCCGCCCTGTCGCACCTCGACGTCCGCGGTCAGGCGCGGATGGTCGACGTTTCCGGCAAGCCAGCGACCCTGCGCCGGGCGAGCGCGCAAGCGATCGTCCGCCTCGGCCGGCGGGCGTTGCAGGCGGTTCTGGCCGGCACGATCCGGAAGGGCGAGGCGCTCGGGGTCGCGCGGATCGCCGGCATCCAGGCGGCGAAGGAGACCCCGCGCCTGCTGCCGCTCTGCCACCCGCTGCTCCTGACCCGGGTCCGGGTGGACCTCGAGCCGCTCGGGGAGGACGCGGTCTGCATCGAGAGCGAAGTGGAGTGCTCCGGGCAGACCGGCGTCGAGATGGAGGCGATGACCGCGGCCAGCGTCGCGGCGCTCGCGCTCTACGACATGTGCAAGTCCGTGGACAAGGGCATCGTGATCGAGAGCCTCCGGCTGCTGCGCAAGTCCGGCGGCAAGTCCGGGACCTGGTCCCGGGGCCGGCGGCGATGAAGCCCAGGCACGTGGCCGTCGTGGGCGCGACCGGCGCCGTTGGCCAGGAGTTCCTGGACGTGCTGGCGCGCCGGCGCTTCCCGCTGGCTTCCCTGAAGCTGCTGGCCAGCGCGCGCACGGCCGGCAGGACCATGCGTCATTGCGGCGAGGAGCTCGTGGTCGAGCAGCTGACGCCCGCGGCGTTCCGCGGGATCGACCTGGCCCTGTTCTCGGCAGGGGGCTCGGTCAGCAAGGAGTTCGCCCCGCATGCTGTCGCCGCCGGTGCGGTCGTGGTCGACAACTCCTCGGCGTTCCGGCTGGACCCGGAGGTGCCGCTGGTGGTGCCGGAGATCAACCCCGAGGCGATCCGCGGCCACCGCGGGATCCTCGCGAACCCCAACTGCTCGACGATCATCCTGTGCATGGCGCTCGCGCCGTTGCAGCGGGCGGTCGGCATCCGCCGGGTGGTCGTGAGTACTTACCAGGCCGCGTCCGGGGCCGGACGCCGCGCGATGGAAGAGCTGCGCGCGCTCACGCTCGCGCGGCTCGAAGGCCGGACCCTGGCCCCGCAGGTGCTGCCGCACGCGTTGGCGTTCAATCTCTTCCCCCAGGTCGACGTGTTCCTCGACTCCGGCTACACGCGCGAGGAGGAGAAGATGCTCTTGGAGTCGCGCAAGATCCTCGGCATGCCCGACCTGCCGGTCGAGGCCACCTGCGTGCGGGTCCCGGTCGAGCGCTGCCACAGCGAATCGGTGGCGGTAGAGACCGCCCGCAGCATCACCCCCGGAGAGGCGCGCGCCGTGTTCGCCGCGGCGCCCGGCCTCGTCGTCCAGGACGATCCGGCACAGCGCCTCTACCCCATGCCGTCCGCGCTTGCCGGCTCGTACGAGGTCGCGGTCGGGCGGATTCGGCCGAGCCGGGTGTTCGCGCCGGGTCTCGCGTTCTGGGTCGTCGGCGACCAGCTGCTCAAGGGCGCCGCCTTGAACGCGATCCAGATCGCCGAGCTGCTCTGAGGCGGGCAGGCGCGGGGCCCCCTCGCTTGTTTTTCGGGTGCGTGGGCGGTCTCCTACCCCGCCCCATGGCCCAGAAGAAAGCGAACCCCAAGCCCAAGAAGCCGGATGCGTCGACCGACGGGCGTGTCGCCCAGATCAAGCGGTTGATCGATGTCATGGTTGCCGCGGGCGCCGTGGAGGTCGAGATGGAGGAGGCGGGGTGCAAGCTCCGGGTGCGGCTGAAGGAAGACCGCCCGGTCCTGGCGGCGCCGGCCGCGTTCGCCGTCCCCGCCCACCCGCCTGCCAGCGCCCCCGTGGCGCGGGAGCCGGGCCACGCCGCGCCAGCCGGCGCCCCGGCCGCCCCCCCGGCCAAGCCGGTCGAGGGCGAGACCTACAAGTCGCCGATGGTCGGGACCTTCTACACCGCGCCCTCGCCCGACGCCGAGGCCTTCGTCAAGCCCGGGGACAAGGTCAAGGCCGAGCAGACCCTCTGCATCATCGAGGCGATGAAGGTCATGAACGAGATCAAGGCCGAGAAGGACGCGGTCGTGCTCGAGATCCTGGCCACCAACGGCGAACCGGTGGAGTTCGGACAGCCACTCTTCCTGCTGAAGGCCTGACCCTGTGGTTCGTCGCATCCTGATCGCGAACCGCGGCGAGATCGCCCTGCGCATCATCCGCGCCTGCAAGGAACTCGGCATCGAGACCGTCGCGGTCTACTCGGAGGCCGACAAGGGCTCGCTGCACCTGCGCTACGCCGACGAGACGATCTGCATCGGCCCCGCGGCCAGCCGCCACAGCTACCTCGACATCCCCTCGTTGATCGCCGCCGCCGAGATCGCCGACGTCGACGCGATCCACCCCGGCTACGGGTTCCTGTCCGAGAACGAGCACTTCGTCGAGGTCTGCCAGAGCTGCAACATCAACTTCATCGGCCCCTCGCCCGAGGCGATCTCCCTGCTCGGGGACAAGGTCGCGGCCAAGGCGCTCGCGAAGCAGACCGGAGTGCCCACCGTGCCGGGCAGCGACGGCCCGGTGGAGTCGGAGGCGGAGGCGCTCGCGATCGCGCGGCAGGCCGGCTTCCCGGTGCTGGTCAAGGCCGCGGCCGGCGGTGGGGGACGCGGCATGCGCGTGGCCCACAACGAGCCCAGCCTGGTGAACGGCTACCACGCGGCGCGCGCCGAGGCCGAGAGCTCGTTCAAGGACTCGACGGTCTACATCGAGAAGTACCTCGACCGGCCGCGCCACGTCGAGATCCAGATCATCGGCGACAAGCACGGGAACATCGTCCACCTCGGCGAACGCGACTGCTCGATGCAGCGCCGCCACCAGAAGCTCGTCGAAGAGAGCCCGTGCCTGGTCCTCGATCCGAGGACGCGCAAGGAGATGGGCGAGGCCGCGGTCGGGCTCGCGCGCGCCGGCGGCTACTACTCGGCCGGGACGGTGGAGTTCCTGCTCGACGCGACCGGACGCTTCTACTTCATCGAGGTCAATTCGCGCATCCAGGTCGAGCATCCGGTGACCGAGCAGGTGACCGGCGTCGACCTGATCCAGGAGATGATCCGCGTCGCGGCCGGCGAGAAGCTCTCGTTCCGGCAGGAGGACATCGTCACGCGCGGGCACGCGATCGAGTTCCGGATCAACGCCGAGGACGCGGACCAGAACTTCAAGCCCTGCCCGGGCACCATCGTGCAGTTCGTCGCGCCGGCGGGGCCTGGAGTCCGCTGGGACAGCCACGCCTACCAGGGCTACACCGTGCCACCCTACTACGACTCGATGATCGGCAAGCTGATCGTGCACCGCCCGACCCGCAAACAGGCGATCGCGACGGCCAAGCGCGCGCTCGAGGAGATGTGCGTCGACGGGATCAAGACCACGATCCCGCTCTTCCTGCGCATCCTCGAACACTCGGACTTCATCAACGGCGACATCGACACCGGGTACATCGACCGCTACTTCACGCAGAGGTAGCGACATGGCCGCCGAGCCGCAGAGCCTGTTCAAGAGCTTCGTCGTCGCGGTCGACGTGATCGCCGCGATCGGCATGGCCGTGCTCTTCGTGCTGGGTTTCGCCGACCCGGGCTCGGTCGGCATCCCGGCTGCGCGGCTCGGCGAGCGCGCGATCACGCTGCCGCTCGAGACCACCGAGGCGAAGAGCGCGTTCGGGGTGGCGGTTGCGGTGCTGGGGCTGAACCTCGTGTGGTTGCTCTGGGGGCGCCGCCTGCGCCGGCCGGTCCGCTTCGTGCAGAGCGATCTGCCGGTCGGGCCGGTAAAGGTCGCGCGCGACGCGATCGAGTCCGGCTTGCGCGCGGCCGGCGAAGCCCTGGAGGAGGTCACGCGCATGCGGGTCGTGGTCGAGAACGCCGGCATGAAGCGGTTGCGGGTCAAGGCCCAGTTCCAGGCCCCCGAGGGCGCCTCGGTGCACGAAGCCAGCCGCAACCTGCGCCAGGCGCTCGAACACCGCTTCCACGAGATGGTCCATCTCGGGGAGGGCGCGCGCGTCGACTGGGAGATCGAGTTCGTCGGCTTCCAGGGCAAGGCGCAGAAGAAGGACCGCGACAAGCTGCCTGGCACGGCGCCGCTCGAGCCGTTCACGGGTCCGCGGTATCCGATCGACGACGAAGAGCCCTACGGGGACAAGAAGCACTCGTGAGCACGCGCAAGTGGGTCGGCATCCTGACCGGCGGTGGGGACGCACCCGGTCTCAACGCGGCGATCTGCGGCGTGGGCCGGCGCCTGCAGGAAGGCGCGTTCTCGCTCTTCGGCTTCCGCGACGGCTGGCGCGGGGTCGTCGAGAACGAGGGCCGCGAAGTGCTGCCGAGCGAGTTCTTCGACCTGGTGCCGCGCGGCGGCACGATCCTCGGCGCGAGCTCGCACTTCCCGTACAAGCAGCCCGAGCTGGACGTGCCGCGGATCCGCGCCACGTTCGCCGCGCGCGAACTGCACGGCCTCGTCGCGATCGGCGGCGATGGCACGCTGATCACGGCCGAGCGGCTCTCGCGCGAAGAGCGGCTGCCGGTCGTCGCCGTGCCGAAGACGATCGACAACGATCTGGCGGCGACCGACTTCACGTTCGGTTTCTTCACCGCGGTCGAGCGGGCGATGGTCGCGATGGACCAGCTGCGCACGACCGCCGAGGCGCACAGCCGCGTGATGGTCGTCGAGTGCATGGGCCGGCACGCGGGTTGGATCACGGCCTATGCAGCCGTCGCGGGGGCAGCCGAGGCGATCCTGGTGCCAGAGCGCCAGGCCGAGCTCAACGACCTCTACGAGCAGCTGCGCACCGTGCGGCGCGGAGGCCGGCGTGCGGCGATCGTCGCGGTGGCCGAAGGCGCGCGCCTGGCCGAGAACGGGATCCCGCTCTCCTCGAAGGAGAAGGACGAGTTCGGCGGCTACAAGACCGGGGGTGTCGCCGACCAGGTGGCCAAGCGCATCCAGCTCGTGCTCGGCTGGGAAGCGCGCGGCGTCGTGCTCGGGCACCTGCAGCGGGCCGGGGCCCCGCTCGCGTTCGACCGGCTCTTTGCGCTGCGCCTGGGCGCCAAGGCCGCGCGCCTCGTGCTCGAGGGCCGTTTCGGCCGGATGAGCGCCCTGCAAGGCGGTGAAGTCGTCGACGTGCCGATCGCCGAGGCGATCGCCGCCAGGAAACGCCTGCCGGAACACTTTCTCGACCGCTACGAGAACTTTTTCGTACCCTTCTTCCAGCCATGACTGCCTGCGTACCCGTGTCCGTCCCTGCGACCGTGCTGCTGGTCGCCACGCTGGCTGCCCAGGTGCCGCCGACGCCGTTGCCGCGCTACACGAATCCGCAGCCGCCGGGCTTCACGCCGGGGCCGGGCGCCGCGTCGCAGCCTTCGCTGCAGATCGGGTTCCAGGGTCTGTCGAGCGTCTATCCGCAATGGTCCGGCTTCCCGAACTATCTGCGCGACCGGGCGCCCACCGGCGCGTTCCCGAGCCTGCTGAGTCCGGCGGCCGGCGGCGTCACGGTGCCCGATCCGGCGCGCACGCTGCCGCTGCCGCCCCGCGCCGCGGGTGACAGCGACACCTGGCCGTCCTGGATCCGTTTCACCGAGGGCGGCGAAAGCGTGCGCCGGTCGGCGAGCCGCGCGGTGCTCGCGCGGACCAGCGACCGGGTGTGGGTGCTCGAGCCGGGGGACGACGCGTTCGTGCCGCTCGCGTTCTACGACAAGTTCCGGCTCGTGCAGAAGAGCACGATCGTCGAAACCCGGGCCGAGAAGGCCGAGTACACGCTGCTGATGCACGACGGCGCCGAGCTGCGCGTGCACGGGCCCTGTCATCTGACCTTGACCCAGCTCGACGAGGACGCGGTCGAGGTCGCGCTCGGGGAGTTCCACACCCTGTTCTGGACCGGCAAGACGCGGGCGCTGCGCCTGCGTCTGCCGGACGGCTCGCTGCTCGAAGCCCCGTCCGCCGAATTGCGGATCGCGGCGCAGGCCCCGTTCGGCACGATCACCAGCTATCGGGGCCTGCCGGCGCGCTACCGCTCGCGGGTCGGCCCGGTCACGCTCGAACCCGGCCACCGCGTGCGCTTCCTGCTCGCGGCGCCTGAGGCCGCGGTGGCCGAGGCTTCGGCCCTGGTGGTCAGCGGCGGCCTGGTCACGGCCCGGACCGGCCGGGTGCTCGAAATGCGCAGCGAGAAGGGGGGCACCGTCGGCTGGTCCGGCGCGCGCTTCACGCTGCCGCCGGGCGCCCGGCTGCGCCTCGATCCGCTCGCTGGCGCGGCCTTCCCCGAGAACACGAACCCCCTGAAGTGACGACAAGGCACGCATGAGCGACTCCCCGCACCCACAGCGCAAGCGTGCGCTGATCACCGGCGGCGCCGGCTTCATCGGGTCGCATCTCTGCGAGCGCCTGCTCGCCGAGGGCTGCGATGTGATCGCGATGGACAACCTGCTGACCGGGGATCTCAGGAACATCGAGCATCTCTTCGGCAACCCGCACTTCACGTTCGTGCACCAGGACGTCACGAACTTCATCCACGTGCCGGGCCCGGTCGACTACGTGCTGCACTTCGCATCGCCGGCCAGCCCGATCGACTACCTCGAGCTCCCGATCCAGACGCTGAAGGTGGGCTCGCTCGGCACGCACAAGGCGCTCGGGCTCGCTCGCGAGAAGCAGGCCCGCTTCCTGCTCGCGTCGACGAGCGAGGTCTACGGCGATCCGCTGGTCCATCCGCAGAAGGAGGACTACTGGGGCAACGTGAACCCGGTCGGGCCCCGCGGCGTCTACGACGAGGCCAAGCGCTTCGCCGAGGCGATGACGATGGCCTACCAACGCACGCACGGGCTCGAGACCCGGATCGTGCGGATCTTCAACACCTATGGCCCGCGGATGCGCCTGAACGACGGCCGCGTGCTGCCGGCGTTCATGAGCCAGGCGTTGCGCGGCGAACCCCTGACGGTGTTCGGCGACGGCAAGCAGACGCGCTCGTTCTGCTTCGTCGACGACCTGGTCGAGGGCATCTACCGGCTGCTGCGCAGCGACGAGAAACTGCCGGTGAACCTCGGCAACCCGCGCGAGATGACGATGCTCGAATTCGGGACCGCGGTGCTGCAGGCGACCGGGAGCAAGTCGGGGTTCGTGTTCAAGCCGCTGCCGGTCGACGACCCGAAGCAGCGCCGGCCCGACATCGCCAAGGCCCGGCGCGTGCTCGGCGGCTGGGAGCCGAAGATCGCGCTCGAAGAAGGTCTGATCCGCACGGTCGCGTACTTCCGCAAGCGCCTCGCCGAAGAGGCGCGGTCGCGAGGCGCATGAGCGCGACGGTGCTCGTCACCGGCGGCGCGGGCTTCATCGGTTCGCACGTGGCAGGTGCGCTGCTGCGCCGCGGCGCCCGCGTGCGCGTGCTCGACAACCTCGACCCGTTCTACGACGTCGCGCTCAAGCGCCGGAACCTCGAGCAGCTGCGCGCGCAGCCCGGTGCGTTCGAGTTCCAGCTCGGCGACCTGCGGGATGCCGGCGCCTGTGCGCGGGCCTGCGCCGGGGCCGACCAGGTCGTGCACCTCGCGGCCCTCGCCGGCGTGCGGCCGTCGATCGCTGACCCGGTGCGCTACATGGACGTGAACGTCTCCGGCACGCAGCGGTTGCTGCAGCACGTCGGCCCGGGAGTCCCGTTCGTGTTCGGTTCCTCGTCCTCGGTGTACGGCGGCAACCGCAAGGTGCCGTTCGCCGAGACCGACCCGGTGGATCACCCGGTCTCGCCGTACGCGGCCAGCAAGAAGGCCGGCGAAGTGCTCTGCCACGTGTGCCATCACCTGCGCGGCAACCCGGTCACCTGCCTGCGCTTCTTCACGGTCTACGGGCCGGGCCAGCGCCCGGAGATGGCGATCCATCTCTTCGCGCGCAAGATCATGGCCGGTGAGCCGCTGCCGTTCTTCGGCGACGGGTCGACGCGCCGCGACTACACCTACGTCGACGACATCGTCGCCGGCGTGCTGGCCGCGCTCGACCGCGCGCAGGGCTACCGGATCTACAACCTCGGCGGCGCGGCGACGACCACGCTGCAGGAGCTCGTGCGCCTGCTCGAAGCGGCCCTTGGCAAGCGCGCGGTCCTCGAGCGCCGGCCGGAGCAGCCCGGCGACGTGCAGCAGACCTTCGCCGACGTCTCGCTCGCCGAGCGGGAACTCGGCTACCAGAGCCGCGTGGGCGTGCGCGAGGGGATCGGGCGCTTCGCGGCCTGGTACCAGCAGGCGCGCGGCGAGGGGTGGTTGCGATGAGCCGACGTTACCTGGTCACCGGCGGTGCCGGCTTCATCGGCTCGCACCTCGTGCGCGCGTTCCTGGCCCGCGGCGACGCGGTGACCGTGCTCGACAACTTCACGACCGGGCGCCGTGACAACCTCGCCGGGTTGACCGGCCTGCGGATCGTCGACGGTTCGGCGGCCGACGCGACCGCGGTCGCGAACGCCTGCGAGGGCGCGGCGGGCATCGTCCACCTCGCGGCCCTGCCCTCGGTCAGCCGCAGCCTCGAGGCGCCGCTGCTCTCGCACGAGCACAACGTGACCGGCGCGGTGACCGTGCTCGACGCCGCGCGGCGGCACGGCCTGAAGCTCGTGTATGCCGGCTCCTCGTCCGCGTACGGCGACCAGGAGGCGGAGGCCAAGGTCGAGACCCTGCGCGAGAACCCGCTCTCGCCCTATGCCGCGAGCAAGCTGGCCGGGGAGCTCTACTGCCGGGCGTTCGCGCGCTGCTATGGGCTGCCGGTCGTCGTGACCCGATTCTTCAACGTCTATGGCCCGCGGCAGGTGCCCGACTCGCCCTACTCGGGCGTCGTGGCCGCGTTCTGCCTCGCGCTGCTGCGCGGCAAGCGGCCGTTCATCGAGGGCGACGGCCTGCAGTCCCGCGACTTCACCTACGTCGAGGACGTGGTGCGCGGCGTGCTGCTGGCGATGGACACGCCGCTCGCGGGCTGCCACACTCTGAACCTCGCCTGCGGCGGCAGCCACACGGTCCGCGACCTGTTCGCGGTCCTTCAGCGCTACGCGGGCACGCAGATCGAGCCCGAGCTGCGGCCCCCGCGCCAGGGGGACGTCAAGCACAGCAGAGCCGACATCACGCGCGCGCAGGAAGTGCTCGGCTATGCCCCGCGGGTGTCTTTTGCCGATGGATTGCAGCGCACCTACGACTGGTATCGGAGCAGCTACGGAACATGAAAGGCGTCGTCCTGGCCGGTGGACTCGGCACTCGTCTCTATCCCCTGACCAAGGTGACCAACAAGCACCTGCTGCCGGTCTTCAACAAGCCGATGGTCTACTACCCGATCCAGTGCCTGATCAACGCCGGGATCCACGACATCCAGATCGTGACCGGCGGCAACAGCGCGGGGCACTTCCTGCAGCTGCTCGGCAACGGCGCCGACTTCGGGCTCAAGGACCTGAACTACACCTACCAGCACGGCGAAGGCGGCATCGCCGATGCGCTGAAGCTG
Organism: uncultured candidatus Brocadiaceae bacterium; assembly: GCA_964607495.1. Classification (GTDB taxonomy): domain Bacteria; phylum Planctomycetota; class UBA1135; order UBA1135; family UBA2386; genus CAZSKV01. Next base: position 1,752 of record CAZSKV010000219.1, on the reverse strand, counting down.
GCCGAGCACTTCGTCGACGGCGAGGCGTTCTGCGTCGTGCTCGGTGACAACATCATCGAGGGCAACATCAAACGCGCGGCGGACGACTTCCATCGCCAGGGCAAGGGCGCCAAGATCCTGCTCAAGGAAGTGCACGACCCCGAGCGCTTCGGCGTGGCGACGATCCAGGACGGCAAGGTCACGAAGATCGTCGAGAAGCCGAAGAAGCCCGAGTCGAACCTCGCGGTGATCGGCATCTACATGTACGACGCCAACGCGTTCGAGATCGCGAAGCGGCTCAAGCCCTCGGGGCGCGGCGAGCTCGAGATCACCGACGTGAACAACGCCTACATCGAGCGCGGCGAGATGACCTACGAGGTGCTCAAGGGCTGGTGGACCGACGCCGGCACCTTCGATTCGCTGCTGCGCGCGAGCAACCTCGTGGCCGAGGGCGGGGCGAACCGGATGGACGTCTGAGCACCCCCGTCGCCGGCATGGACTTCCTGGTCACCGGGGCGAACGGGCAACTCGGGCGCGCGGTGCTGACCGCCTGCGGCCGGCGCCAGCGCACGGCCCGCGGCTGCGGTCACGCCGAGCTGCCGGTCGACGACCTCGCGTGCGTGCAGGCCGTGCTCGGCGCCGCGCGTCCGCGCTTCGTGCTGCACTGCGGCGCCTGGACTGACGTCGACGGCTGCGAACGCGAGCCGGAGCGGGCGATGCGCAGCAATGCCACCGGCACGGCGAACGTCGCGACCGTCTGCGCCGGACTCGGGATCGGTCTGGTCTACGTCAGCACCGACTTCGTGTTCGACGGCAGCCGCACGACCCCGTACTCGGTCACCGATCCGACCGGACCGGTCAGCCAGTACGGGCTCTCCAAGCTGCGCGGCGAGACCGCGGTGCTCGCGGCCGGACGCGCCGACTTCTACGTGCTCAGGGCCAGCTGGGTGTTCGGCCCGCGCGGCCGGAACTTCCCGCTCGCGATCCTGAACCGGGCACGCTCCGGGCAGCCGCTGGGGGTCGTCGAGGACGAGCTCGGCAACCCCTCGCTGACCCTGGACCTGGCCGAGGCGATGCTCGACCTGTGCGAGCACGGCGCGGCGCCCGGCGTCTACCACGCCTGCAACGAAGGCGTCGTGTCGCGCTGGCAGTTCGCGGTCGACCTGCTGCGCCTGGCCGGGCTCGGCCAGATCCCGGTCGCGAAGACGAAGGCGGCTACGCTCGTGCGCCCTGCCCGGCGGCCGGCGTACTCTGCGCTCGATTGCGGGCGGCTGACCCAGTTCCGCGGCAAGCCGCTGCCGCACTACCTCGATGCCCTGCAGCGCTACCTGCAGGAAGAAACCCCGTGAGCAAGATCCTCGTGACCGGCGGCGCCGGTTTCATCGGTTCGAACTTCGTCCGCCTGGTCCTGCAGCAAGGCCGCCACGATGTCGTCAACTTCGACGCGCTGACCTACGCCGGCAACCTCGAGAACCTGCGCGACGTCGAGCAGCACCCGAAGTACCGCTTCGTGAAGGGCGACATCACGCGGCGCGCCGACGTCGAGGCTGCGTTCGCCGCGCACGCCCCCGACGCCGTGGTGCACTTCGCGGCCGAGAGCCACGTCGACCGCTCGGTGCTCGATGCCTCGCCGTTCGTGCTGACCAACGTGCTCGGGACGCAGGTCCTGCTCGACGTCGCCCGCCAGCGCAAGGTGACCCGCTTCGTGCACGTGTCCACGGACGAGGTCTACGGCTCGCTCGGGCCGACCGGACTCTTCGCCGAGGCGACGCC
>CAZSKV010000218.1:0-2468 GCA_964607495.1 uncultured candidatus Brocadiaceae bacterium | reverse complement strand
CAGGTCATCGTGCAGGCGGAATCCGAGTACCGGCAGGAGCCGCGCGACGTCACGAACCTCGAGGTGGCGACTGCGAGCGGCGACATGGTGCCGCTCGGCGCGCTCGTGCGGGTCGCGGAGGGCCACGGGCCCGACCGCGTGATGCGCTACAACGGCTATCCGGCGGCCGAGATCACCGGCGCCCCGGCGCCGGGCGCGAGCTCGGGCGAGGCCGAGGCCGCGATCGCGGCGCTCGCGGACGCGACGTTGCCGAAGGGGCTGGCGTTCGAGTGGACCGAGCTGACCTTCCAGCGCATCCTCGCGGGCAACACCGCGGTGTTCGTGTTCCCGCTCTGCCTGCTGCTGATCTTCCTGGTGCTCGCCGCGCAGTACGAGAGCTTCCGGCTGCCGCTCGCGATCGTGCTGATCGTGCCGCTCTGCCTGCTCTTCGCGCTCACCGGCGTGTGGCTGACCAAGGGGGACAACAACATCTTCACGCAGATCGGGTTGATCGTGCTCGTGGGCCTCGCGTGCAAGAACGCGATCCTGATCGTCGAGTTCGCGAAGGTGAAGCAGGACGAGGGCCTGCCGCCCCGCGAAGCCGCGGTCGCCGCCGCGCGCCTGCGCCTGCGGCCGATCCTGATGACCAGCATCGCCTTCATCGCCGGCGTGTGGCCGCTGGTGGCCAGCACCGGGGCCGGGGCCGAGATGCGCCGGGCGATGGGCATCGCGGTGTTCGCGGGCATGATCGGCGTCACGCTGCTGGGCCTCGTGCTGACGCCGGTGTTCTACGCGTTCTTGATGGGCGGCCTGCGCGCCCCGCGCAAGGCGCCGCCGGCGCCGCCGCCGCCCGCGTCACCGCCTGCGGCCTCGCTCGCGACCGGGCTCGGCGTCCTGCTGCTCGCGCTCCTGCCGGCCGGCTGCCTGCTGCCTCCCGTCGGGCCCGACTACGAACGGCCGGGCCTCGAGATCCCGACCGAGTTCGCGGGTGCAGCACGCGAGGCCTGGAAGGAAGGCGAGCCGAAGGACGCGTTGCCGCGCGGCGCCTGGTGGCGGATCTTCGGCGACCACGAGCTCGATCAGTTGCAGGAGCTGGCGGGCATCAGCAGCCAGGAGCTGTTGGCGGCCGCCGCGCGCTACGAGCAGAGCCTGGCCGCGAGCGGCATTGCGAAGAGCAACCTGCTGCCGGTCGTGTCGGTCGATCCCGAGGTCACGCGGGAGCGCTACTCGGCGAACGCGGTGCTGCCGATGCCGGTGACGCACGCGACGACGATCTCGCTGCCACTGCAGGCGAGCTACGAGATCGACCTCTTCGGCAAGGTTCGGCGTTCGGTCGAGGCCAACCTCCGGGACGCCGAGGCGGCGACGATCACCCTCGAGACCGTGCGGCTCGCGCTGCACGCCGAGGTCGCAAGGCTCTACTTCACGATCCGCGCGCAAGACAGCGAACTCGCCACGCTGCGGCGGACCAGCCAGCTGCGCGGCGAAGCCGTCACGCTGATCCGCAGCCAGGTGAACGCCGGCTTCGGCATCGAGCTGGACCTCGCGCGCGCCGAGGCCGAAGCCGCTTCGACCGTGGGCGAGGTGCGCGCCGCCGAGCGGCGCCGCGTCGAGCTCGTGCACGCGCTCGCGGTCCTGCTCGGCCGGCCGGCCACGAACTTCGAGGTGCCCGAAAAGGAGGTGAGCACGGCGGAGCCGCCGCGCGTTCCGGCCGGGCTGCCCGCGGACCTGCTCGAACGCCGTCCCGATGTCGCGGCCGCGGAGCGCAGCCTCGCGGCGAGCAACGCGCGCATCGGCGTGGTCAAGGCCTCGTTCTTCCCGTCGATCTCGTTGACCGGTTCGGCCGGCTTCGAGAGCCAGGACCTGAACTCGCTCTTCGACTGGTCGAGCCGCGTCTGGAGCATCGCGCCGAGCATCTCGGTGCCGATCTTCCAGGGGGGCCGCAACAGCGCGGCCCTGGCGCGGGCTCGCGCGGTCTGGGACGAGAACGTCGCCGCCTACCGGCAGCAGCTCCTGATCGCGTTCCAGGAAGTGCAGGACGCGCTCGATGCGGCGCGGCTGCTGGCCGGTGAGGCCAGCGCGCGCCTCACCGCGTACGAGGCCGCGGCGCGGGCGGCAAGCCTCGCGCGGGCCCGTTTCGCCGCGGGCCTCGTGAGCTACTTGGAGGTCGTCGATGCCGAGCGGAATGCGCTCGCGCTCGAACGCGTGCGCATGCAACTGCACGGCCAGCGCTACATCGTCACCGTGCAGCTGATCCGTGCGCTCGGCGGTGGCTGGGATCTGCGCAGCGCGCAACTGCCCAAGCTCTCGGGCGGCTGAGCCCGGTCGGCCGCCAGCATCCACGATCGGCGCAGTGCGTGCAGCCTCGGGATGTTGCGCCCGGCTGGGTCCCTGTGCGGCAGGACGCGGAACCCCCGGACGGACGGAGCCCTGATCGGGCAGGGACTTGACAGGGGGGGGGGGGGGGGGGGGCACGGGCCCAGCAAAAC
>CAZSKV010000217.1:0-13551 GCA_964607495.1 uncultured candidatus Brocadiaceae bacterium | reverse complement strand
GGGCTTCGGCCTGCCGCCGATCGAGGCCATGGCCCTGGGGGTGCCCGTGCTGGCCGCGCGCGCGATGTCGATCCCCGAGGTCTGCGGCGACGGCGCACTGCTCTTCCCGCCCGGCGACGCGGCGGCGCTCGCCGGGCTGCTGCGGCAGGCCCTCGCCGGCGGCAAGGCCCTCGCCGCCCAGGTCGAGCGCGGCCGGCAGCGTGCCGCCTGGTTCTCGTGGCGGCGTTGCGCCGAGGCGACCTTCGCCAGCTACGAGCGCGCGCTCGCCGCGAGCCGTGGCCAGGCGCGCCGCCGCCCGGTGCTGACGCGGGAGCTCGAACTCGCACTGCGGCTCGGGGCCACGAGTCCGTTCCGGCTCGCGCTCGAAGTGGCTGAACAGAAGCGGCGGGCCGACGCCCTCGAGCAGCACGCGCGCGCGGTCGAGGCCAACCGCGACGACATCCTGCGCCAGCTCGATGCGCTGCGCGCCGCTGCCGGACTGGCGCCCGTGGCGCCCGCGGCGGCGCCGCCGCGCTGGTCGCTCAAGCGGCGCCTGGGCAAGATCAAGAACGCGATCAAGAAGCGGCTATCCTGAGCGGACTTCCTGCGGGGAGCGACCACCATGGACGAAGCCTGCGTGCCGGCGGCCATTCCGGAGGAACTCGTGTCCTCGATCAACGCCCAGGTGCGGGCCGTGCATCGGCGACTGGGGCTCGATCAGCCGGCCCAGCACGAGCTAGAGCGCGCGCACACGCGTGCGCTCGCCAGCGCCGGCTCGATGTCCGAACTCGCCGCGCGGGCCGCGGCCGGACGGTTGCACGAGGTCACCGACGTCCGGCCGCTGAACCTCGAGCTCGACATCGTCAACAAGTGCAACCTGCGCTGCGTGATGTGCATGATGAGCCATCCGACGCACCTCGAGCAGCCGCTCGAGCGGTTCCCGGTCGACGAGTTCGCGCAGCTCGCCGAACAGGTGTTCTGGCACCTGAACGCGCTGTCCCTGACCTATGGCGCCGAGCCGCTGCTGCATCCTGAGTTCGCGCGCTTCGTGCAGATCGCGGCCCGCTACCGCATCCCGCGCGTCTACGCGGTCACGAACGGGCTGCTGCTGACGGAGCCCCTGATCCGGCAGATCGTCGCGCACGGCATGCACTCGCTCGTGGTCTCGATCGACGCAGCGACCAAGGAGACCTACGGGCAGATCCGGATCGGCGGCGACTGGGAGCGGCTGCTCGCCAACCTGCGGCTGCTGCAACGCATCAAGCGCGAGACCGGGAAGGACAAGCCGCTGCTCGAGCTCGCGTTCGTGCTGATGCGCAACAACATCCGCGAGCTCGTGCCGTTCCTCGAACTCGCGAAGGACCTCGGCGCGAGCGCGGTCTACGCGCTGCACATGGTGCCTTTCGAGCCGCTCGACATCGGCCAGGAGACCTGTGCGAACATCAAGGAGACGACCAACGCGGCGCTGCGCGAGGCCCAGGAGACCGCCCGCCAGCTCGAGCTGAACTTCACGTGTCCACCCGAGTTTGGCGCCGAGGCCCCGACGAGCCGCGCCCAAGCGGGCATGAAGCGCTTCGGCCTGCCGCTGACCGAGGCGACCGTACAGCGCGGCGGCTGCCCGTTCCCGTGGCACTTCGTCGCGATCGACATGAAGGGGGATGTGGTGCCCTGCGGCTGGTGGCAGGGTGGCGCGCCGATGGGGAACATCCACCGGCAGACCTTCAACGCGATCTGGATGCAGCCGGCCTACCAGCTGCTGCGGGCGCAGCACCGCACGCACGAGCTCGGACCGATCTGCAAACGCTGTCCTGCGGCCGGGGTCGGCTCGGTCGACGATCCGGCGGCATTCCTCGAGCGATAGTCCGGTGCTCTTCCGGCGCGTCGGCCAGACGGATCTGCAGCTCAGCGTCGTGGGGTTTGGCACCTGCCAGCTGCGGATGGTGCCCGAGCGGCAGGCGATCCAGACGCTGTGCCAGGGCTTCGAGCTCGGCGTGAACTGGGTGCATGCCTCGCCCGACTACGAGGGGGCCGAGGAACTCGTTGCGCGGGCGATCGCCGCGTCGGGACGCCGCGACATCATCCCGGTCACGAACGGCTGGGCGAGTGCGGACAAGCTCGAGGAGCTGTTCGCGAACTCCTGCCGGATCCAGGGCCGCGACACGCTGCCGCTCTACGGGCTCTCGTGCATCGACGACGACGAGTTGCTGTTGCGCAACAACGTCTGGGGGCCGGGCGGCCTGGTCGAACGGCTCGTGCAGATGAAGCGCGACGGCCGCATCCAGGCGACCTTCTGCTCGACGCACGCCCCGCCGGAGTATGTGCAGAAGCTGATCGAGTCCGGCGCCTTCGATGCGATCATGCTCGCCTACAACCCGCTCGGCTTCCACGCGTTGAGCTACGACTCGCGCAGCGAGGGCAAGCCGTACGAGGTGCTGCCCGAGAACGCGCGCCGGATCTTCCCGCTGGCCGCCGAACGCGGCGTGAGCCTGCTGGTCATGAAGCCGTTCGCCGGGGGCATGCTGACGCGCGGCAAGGCGTTCCCGGCGCGCCGGCGCTTCTCGAACGAGCAGGTGGAGCTCGAACCCGCCGACATCCTGCGGACGATCCTGCTGCATCCAGGCGTGACGGCGGTCGTGCCCGGCACGGCCGCAGTCGCCGAGGCCGTGCAGAACGCGCGCGCTGGCCATGCGCCGCTCGAGGTGGCGCCAGCGGCGCGGACCCTGCTCGAGCAGACGGTCACGCTGATGCGCCGGGACCTGTGCTCACGCTGTGGCGAGTGCGACACGACCTGCAGCAAGTCGCTGCCGATCTCGTGGCTGTTCCGCGAGGGCTACATGTGGAGCTACCAGGCCGACACCTTCGAGGGGATCGACCGGCACCACTACTTCAGGTTGCACCCCGACCGGACGCTGGCCTGTGCGACCTGCATCGAGCAGACCTGCCACTGCCCGTATGGCATCGAGATCCCGCGGGAGCTGACCGCGGTGCATGCGCAGGTGCTCGAGCTCTCCGCGCGGCAGTTGATGCACTCCCACCCGGCTGCAGCGGAGCAGTTCACGCGGCGCGGCCACGTCGCCGCGCGCGTGCTCACGCAGGAGTTGCCGGCGCAGCTGGCCGGCGGGAAGAGCGGCCTCGCGCGGGTCTGGCTCGAAAACGTCGGCGACCGCTGCTGGACCCGCGGTGAGACCCGCGGCGACCGTTGCCGGATCTTCCTGCGCGCCGCCACGGACCGGCTTCCACTCGCGGACTGCGAGCTGCGCCAGGACGTGCACCCCGGCGAGCGCGCGCACTTCGCGTTCGAATTGCCGGCGCCGCGGGCCGGCGGCGAACACCTGGTGCATCTCGAGCTCGTGACACCCGGCCTCGCGGGAGGCAGCGAGCTCGTGACCCGGATCGCCGAGGCGACGCTCACGGTCGTTGCACCCGCGCCAGCCGCAGCTGCCCGTGGGCGTGATCCGGCTGGCGGCCACAGCATGGCCTTCGTCGCCCACGCGATCCCGGCGCGCGCCCGGCCAGGCGAGGTCGTGTTGGTCCGGGTGACCCTCGAGAACCGGAGTGCCCGCGTCTGGCGGAGCCAGGCCCAGGACGGCCGCTGCATCGACCTCGTGGTGTCGATCGGCGACGAGCTGCTCGACACCTTGAAGCTCGGCCGACCCGAGGTCCTCCCGGGCCAGCAGGTCGAAGTGCTCGCGCCCCTCGCGCTGCCGGCCACGCCGGGCCGGCACGTGCTCTGCTTCGACCTCGTCGAACAGACCGTCGCGCGCTTCTCGGCACACGGGATCGAGCCGCTCAGGGTCCCGGTCGAGATCGCAGCCGGCGCGCCCACGGCCGACGCCGCGCTCTTCGCCCACGCGCAGCGCGTGCATCCCTGGCATTACCTGGCGACGCAGGGTGTGGCAGGCGCGCGCGACGGGAGCTCGTTCCCGGTGTTCGTCACCCGCGCGCGCGGCTGCCGGATCTGGGATCAGGGCGGCAAGGAGTACATCGACTACACGATGGGGTGGGGGAGCACGGTGCTCGGCTATGCGCACCCGGCGGTGACCGCGGCCGTGCAGGAGGCGCTCGCCGAGGCCACGCTGCTGGCCTATCCACGCCCGCTGCAGCAGCAGGTCGAGGCGCTGCTGCTCGCCGATTTCCCGGGCGCGGGGACGGTCGCGTTCGGCAAGAACGGTTCCGACGTGTGCACGCTCGCCGCGCGCCTGTGCCGCGCGTTCACCCGGCGGCAGACGCTGCTCCACTGCGGCTATCACGGCTGGGGCGACACCTGGGTCGAGCCGCTCGGCTTCGCGGCCACCGGCGTTCCCGAGCCCGCGCGGCCGTTGCTGCATCGGTTCCGCTTCAACGACGTCGACGGCTTACTGCGCCTCTTCGCCGCGCACGAACGCGACCTCGCGGGCGTGTTCCTCGAACCCTCCGGCCCCTGGGGCGGTCATGGCTGCGAACCCGACGCCGACCAGGCCTTCCTCGAAGTGCTGCGCGACAAGACCCGCGAGGTCGGCGCGCTGCTGGTCTTCGACGAGATCGTGACCGGCTATCGCTATCCGCAGGGCAGTGTGCAACGCGCGCGCGGCGTCGTCCCGGACCTGACCTGCCTCGGCAAGGCGATGGCCTCGGGCCTGCCGCTCGCGGCGCTGCTCGGGCGCAGCGACATCCTGCGCAGCGCCTATGACCGCACGCGCTACGGGCCGACCTTCCAGGAGGAGACGCTGGGGCTCGCCGCCGCGAAGGCGACGATCGAGTGGTTCCATGCGCACCCGGTCGCGACGCAGATCTGGGAGCATGGCACGCAACTGCGCGCCGGCATCGACGCCGCGCTCGCCGCCGCTGGCGTGCCGGGCCGCGTGACCGGCCCGCCGTTCCGCATGTCGCTGGTGCTGGGTGAGACCGACCCGCGCCAGCTCCTGCTGCAGCGCACGCTGCTGCAGCAGGAGCTGCTGCGCCGCGGCATCTCGATCTTCAACAACGGGGTCATGCTGCCCAGCACCGCGCACGACGCGACGACGCTCGCGCAATCGCTCGCGGCGTTCTCCGAGTCGCTGCGGATCGTGGCTGCAGCGACTCGCGCCGGCAGCCTGGGCGCGGGACTCGAGATCCCGCTGCTCCGGGAGATGTGAACCGCGGAGTCAGCGCCGTTCGAGGACGACCAGGTCCTGGTAGGAGATCCACTTCTCCCGGCCACACCAGCTTCCGGGGTGGACGGCGAGCACGCGGAAGCCCCGCTCCTCGCTCCGGGCGCGCAGCCATGATTCCGGGAATCCGATCGACTCTTCCGGGATGGCCGGGTTCACGACCTTGGCGATGCCGAGCGGGTGCCGCAGATCCTGGGTGCTCCTGCCGTCGCGGATCCACCGCTCCGATTCCTCCGTCAGCAGGAAACAGCTGATCAATGTCCTGCCGCCCACGCGCGAGACGCGTGCGAACTCGTCCAGGTAGTGCAGCACTTCGGCTTCCAGCATGTGCGTGAACACCGAGGTCAGGAACACGACGTCGAAGCGGTGGTCCGGAAAGGGGAACCGGAAGCGGTCGCTCGCGAGCGTTCCGCGCGGGTTGTAGCGCTGGTTGAAGAGATCGACGTGCTGGAAGCGGAACCCGGGGCGCCTGGCGCCGATCGCCTCGCGCGCCCAGGCGATGGCGTCCGGCATGATGTCGAATCCGTCGTAGCCGCCATTCCCGTCCAGGTAGTACGCGAGCGGGTAGGCCATGCGGCCGATGCCGCAACCCACATCGAGCACATGCGAGTGCGGTGTGAGCCCCGCGCGCGCGAGCAGATGGCCCAGGAACTCGAAGGCGCTGTCCATGCCGTCGCCGACGGTCTGCAGCCTGCCAGGGTCCGGCAGTGGCAGCGTGGGGGTCAGCAGGGCCGCGAGCGGGACCCCGCGCGTCCCGTCGGAGAAGATCGGCGTGACCGTCGCGAGACAGTTGCTCGCCTGCGGCCTGCCGCCGGCTCCTGGGGCGATCGTCAGATAGAAACGGGCGTGCCCGGCGTCGACGAGGCCGGGATGTGCTGCGGCCACGTCCGGGCTCGCAGCCCTGGCCTTCTCGAGCACGTGATCCTCGACGCGCACGTCACCGAGGCGCACCTCCGCGTCTACGATCCGGGGGGGGGGGGGGGGGGCGCCCACCGGCGGGGGCGCCCCCCAGCCCGAGATGTGGATCGCGCCGCCAGGCAGCAACTCGCAGACGGGCATCGCGCCACGGGTTTCACGGAAGCTCAACACAACACACCTTGGGGTCGGGGGGTGTTCCGGATCCTACCGCACGCATCCGCGGCGCAGGATTGCGGCGATCGGAGGCGAGTGCCGTGCATCCTGCCCACACCGTGCATCGATCTCCTGTTTCCTGGGCGCAGCCCAAAGGTCAGAAGGCCGCGGTTCCGGCAGTCGTTCACGGCTCGAGAAGCGCGGGCGATTCGGGAAGGGGAGCGCCTCGCGCAACCGCCCAGCAGGACGCACGTCAGGGGCCGGTGCTGGATCCGAACCCGACCCGCCGCACCATGAGCGCTAGATCCCGGGGATCGGAACCCCGTTGCCGTGCATCCAGCCCGCAGCTCGCCTGCAGCGTGATCTGCGTGCTGCGGTCCGCGCGCCAGGCTCGACCGGGGATCGTCAGCGTCTGCCAGCCTGCGCGCAGGTCGAAGCTCGAGACCTGAGGTTCGTTTCCGATCCGGACCGAGAGCCGCTGCCCGTGCTCGATCGGCGTGCCCACTTCGAGCTGCAGCGGCGCGCCGGCCAGGGGCGTCAGCTGGAGGGTGGCAGTCGCTGCGATCCAGCGGAACGCGCCGTCGGGCGTGCGCTCCAGGGCATGCCACCCCTGGTCGATCCCGCGTTCGTCCGCGCCGGCGACGACTGCGCGCCGGACATAGGCAGGGGCGCTCACGACCTCCTCGAGCACGGCCAGGGTCTGGCGCGCGGTCGCTTCCCAGGTGAAGCGCGCGGCCTGCGCGAGCCCGCGCGCGCGCAGGTCGGCGCGCAGCGCCGCATCGCCGAGCACCCGCGCGATCGCGTCGGCCAAGGCCCGCACGTCGCGGGGCGCGCCGGCATAGACCACGGCCTCGCCGCCGACCTCGGGGATCGAGGCGACGCGCGTCGTGATCACCGGGCAGCCGCAAGCCATGGCTTCGACGACCGGCAGGCCGAAGCCCTCGTAGAGCGTCGGGTAGACGCAGCAGGCCGCCGTGTTGTAGAGCGCGACCAGCTCCTCGTCGCTCACGAACCCGGTGCAGATCACGTGCTCCTGCAGGTGCAGGCGCTCGATCGCCGCGAACACGTCCGAGTTCTTCCAGCCCGAGCCGCCGGCGATCACGAGCCGGCCGCGCGCGGTCTTCTCGCGCACGAGCTCGGCGTAACTCTGGACGAGCGTCAGCAGGTTCTTGCGCGGTTCCAGCGAACCCACGTAGAGCACGAAGGGCTCGGCGCCGATCGCAGCGGCCAGGCGCGCGGGCACGCGCGCATGCGGCAGCGGCCGGTAGCGCGGATCCGCGGCCTCGTGGATCGCGCGGATCCGCGCGAGCGGGATGCCGGTGTAGCGGGCGATCTCCTGGCGGCTGAACTCGCTGACGGTCACGATCAGGTCGGCGCGGCGCTTCGCCTCGTCGATCTGGTCGGTGCAGAAACGCCGGTTCTCGTCGGTCGAGAACTCCGGATGCGCGAAGAAGGCGACGTCGTGGAACACGCAGACGAGCTTGCCGAGGTGCCGCGGCGGCACCGCGTGGAAGGGCGAGAAGAACACGTCGTGCGGTCCGCCGACCAGCCAGTCCTTGTCCTTGCGGTTCTCGCGCCACCACCGCACGACCCAGCGGCGCGGCAGCCACCAGCGCGCCCGGCGGAAGTTCGGCGCCTTGGGGCAGTGGGCGAGGTCGTAGCGGTCGACGAAGCAGTGCCAGGTGAAGGGGTGCAGCACGTACTCGTGCACGGGGTCGATGCGGGCGAGCGCGTCCAGCAGCGAGCAGGCGTAGGAGCCGAGGCCGGTCTTGGTCTCCGCCGTGCGCGAGGTGTCGATGCCGATCCGCATCGGTTCAGTCCACGAAGTGGTACTTGACGATCGCCTTGATCGCGCCGAAGCCGTCCCTCCAGGAGATCTTCTTGCCCTCGCTGACGTCGCGGCCGGAGTAGCTGATCGGCACCTCGTAGACCCGGCACTTGAGCTTGGCGATCTTCGCGGTCAGCTCGGGCTCGACGTCGAAGCGGCGGCTCTTCAAGGTGATCCGCGTGACGACCTCGCGCCGGAACACCTTGTAGCAGGTCTCCATGTCGGTCAGGTTCAGGCCGGTGACGAGGTTCGAGAGCAAGGTCAGGAAGCGGTTGCCGAGGTAGTGCGAGTAGAGGTGCACGCGCGCGTACTCGCGCACCAGGAAGCGCGAGCCGAACACGACGTCGGCCTTGCCCTCGAGGATCGGCCGCAGCAGCAGCGGGTACTCGAAGGGGTCGTATTCGAGATCGGCGTCCTGGATCACCAGGACATTGCCCTGCGCGGCGGCGAAGCCGGTCTTCAGGGCCGCCCCCTTGCCGGAGTTCTTGGAATGCGTGAGCACCCGGATGCCGGGCTCCCGCGCGAGCTCTTGCAGGATCTGGGGACTCCGGTCGCTGCTGCCGTCGTCGACGAGCACGATCTCCTTGCGGGTCTTCTCCTGCTGCACCCGGCGCACGATCGCCTCGAGCGTCGCTTCCTCGTTGTAGACCGGGATCACGACCGAGAGCAGCAGTTGATCTGCGGGGATCGGGGTCAGGTGCCAGGCGGATGGCGTCATCGGGACCGGGTTGGCGCAGGGTAGGGGCCGCGCCGGCGTGGGTCACCAGCGGGACCTGGATCGGCGCGGATGGGATGGCTCATGGCACGAGGAAGGAGCGGATCGGGCTGCTCCAGCAGACCTTCGGGGACTGCGCGGCGGACAGCACGAGCACGACGCACTGCACCTTGCGGCCGGCCAGACCCAGGGCCTCCGGGAAGCGGGCCTCGACGACGGCGCTGCCGTGGGCATCGAGGTTGCCGTGGTGCCCGGTGAACCACGCCGACCGGGGGTCGAGCGACGCCCGCAGCAGTGGATCCTGCAGCAGGGTCTCGGGCGTGGAATCGGGCGCGAAGGGCAGGCTGAAGAGGCACAGGTAAGGTCGGTCCGGCACCAGGCTGGCTTGCACGCGCAGACGCAGGGTCCCTGCTGCCCCGGCTTCCTGGGCCAGGGTCACCAGGCCTTCGAGCCCGCAAGGCAGCTCGATCCCGAGGCGGGGCAGTGGATCAGCAGGCAGCACGAAGATCGAGGCTTGCACGCCGAGGAACACCGGCCGCAATTGCGCAAGGACCGCGGCGTCGAGCTTCGCATTCTCGAGCACGAGATAGCGCAGGCCGTAGCGCGCGAAGAGGCGGGTGTACTCCTTCGCGGCCAGGAGCTCCGCGACGTGACCCTCCCGGTCCCAGTGCGAGTTCGGGATGCGCGTCGGATACCCGAGCAGCAATGGGTGACCGTGCCGGGTCTGGTGGTAGAGCACGACCGACGGCTTGTCGACTTCGACGTGCACCATCCCGGGCGGGAGCTGCTGGAGCCTGGTCACGAAGTCGGGGGCGTCGATCCGCGTCGTCGCCTGCGGCCATGGTGCCAGCTCGAACACCAGGAACGCGAAGAACGCGAGACGCAGCGGCCACCGGCGCAGCACCTGCTGCAAGAAGGCCGGGAGTGCGAGACCGGCAGCGAGAGCCACGCCGAGCGTGACCATCACCATCATCCGCACGGGACAACCGGAGATCGAGAGCGGGGGCACGAGCACTTCGAGCAAGCGGTAGGGCATCAGGACGGCCGTGAACCGGATGCCGGCGACCTGCAGCACCGGTCCGAGCGAGAGCAGCCAGAAGCCGGCGGCGAGCCCGAGCCAGAGACCCGGCGCGATGCTCAGGCGGCGCCGGTGCACGAAACCCCAGAGCGCGACCAGCAGGCCGCCGTATCCGAGGTAGACGCTCGACTCGACGATGTTGCCGGACAGGCGCTGCCAGTAGCCCTCGGTCCACGTGCCGAAGCGCCAGGTCCCGCCGGGGACGAACGCGGCCAGCAGGTCGCAGCTGTACTCCAGGGCGTCGTGCGAGGTGCGGTACGGGTCGCGCCGGTTCTCGCGCACGACCGCGAGCGCGAAGGTCAAGAGGGGCGGCACCACGAGCGCGAGGAAGCTCGCGTAGCCGCCGCGCGCGCCCGCCCGGAACATCGCGAAGAGGTCGCCGCGTTGCCGGGACCGCACCAGGTAGACGACCGTGCCCAGGATCACGCAGTAAAACACGTAGTACCAGTCGGTCATCGCCACGAGCACCAAGGCGAGTCCCGCGAGGCCGCCGCGCCGCCAGGTCGGAACCGCGACGAAGCGCAGGAACGCGAGCACGAAGAGCGGCAGCCACTGCACCGTCTGCAGCTGCATGTGGCCGGCTGCGTGCGCGAAGTGGTAGTGGGAGAAGGCGAAGAGCGCCCCGGCGAACCAGGCGGCGCTGGGGCGGGCCCCCAGGTGCAGCGCGAGCAGGGAAGTGGTCCAACCTCCGAGCACGAAGCCCAGCACCACCAAGGTGTTGTAGATGGCATGCTCCCCGAGGAAAGGCCACAGCACGATCCCCAGCAGGCCGTTGCAGGGCGACATCGTCTGCACGACGAGCGACACCCCTTCCGGGTGGAAGAGCAGGTCGGTGAAGTAGGGCGAGGCCCCGCGCACGACCAGGCAGTCGTGCAACCACCAGAGGTTCCAGACGTTCTGCAGCGTGTCGTTGCTGTCGCCGAAGAAATGCGTCGGGAAGAGGAGGATCGCCGGCCACGTCGCGAGCACATAGACCGCGAAGTAGGCGCAGCACGGCAGGACGAATCGCGAACCGATGGTTCCCATGCTCGGGCGGTGGATCTGGAGGGCGGGCGCGATCCGGCTGGAATCAGGCGAGCCAGATCTCGCCAACATAGAGCCCGAGCTCGCGCTCATCACTACCCTGGCCGAGATCCTTGGGGCGGAAGGTCTCGGTCTCGATCCGCACTTCCACCGCGCGTCCGGCCGCGAGCGGGCGCAGCAGCGGCAGCTCGACGGCGACGACCGACCGGCCGTCGATCGTGCGGCTGCCGAGTTCCTCGTCGTCCACGAACACGCGGAACGTGGCCGCGCGCGGGCGGCCGGCGATGCGCAACCCCAGGCGCGTCGCCTCCTGCTCGGGTTGCAGGTAGGCCCAGGCCCGCTCCATGCTCCAGCGCACGCGGAAGGGTCCGTCCGGGTCGCCCTCGGCCGGGTGCCAACCCGGCCCGAGCGAGTCCTTGTCGTTCTTGCCGAAGCGGATGTGGGCGACCGGGCGGGCCGAGAAGCGATCCCGGATGATCTCGAGATCGCCGACGAACGAAGGCTCGGCGACGCCCGGTGTGATGTGGCGCAGCACCTCGGTGTCGGCGACCCTGCGCAGGCGCTGCACGCGGGCCCGCTTCCACAGCAACCACGGCAGGCGCAGATAGGTCGAGCTCCAGGCCTTGCGGATCGCCCGGCCGACCATCGCGAAGTACTCGACGTCGCGCCCCTGTGCGATCGCGTCGCGGACCCAGCCCAGGCGCATGCGCTCGTAGGCGCGCATCTGCGGCCACACGCGCCGCAGGTGCTGCCACTCGAAGTTCTTCACCACGCTCCAGAGGCGATTGCGTTCGCACATGAAGCGGCGGCGCATCGCGCGGTTGCCCGAGCCACGGTCGCCGTGCCAGTCGTGGAACACGACTGCGAGCGGCGCATAGACGATCCGGCGGCCGGCCAGGCGGAATCGCCAGCACAGGTCGACGTCCTCGAAGTACATGAAGAACGCATCGTCGAAGCCGCCGAGCTCGCGCAGGTCCCTGCCGCGCAGCAGCATCGCGCCGCCGCAGGCGCCGAACACGTCCTGCGGGATCGGCGACTGGTCCATGTCCTTGTGCCCGATCCAGCGGTCGACGCCGAAGCCGGCTTCGTTCATCTGGATCCCCGCGGAGTTCAGGATCGTCGGACAACGCTGCATCAGCATCTTGGCGCCGACGGCGGCGATCTTCGGGTCGAGCTCGCCGGCGCGCACCATCTCGGTGATCCAGTCGCGGCGCGCGACCGCGTCCTGGTTGAGCAGGGCGAACCAGGCGGCGTCGCTGCGGCCGAACACGAGGTTGTTGCCCGAGGCGAAACCGAGGTTCTCGTGCGAGGCGATCAGCCGGATCGACGGGAAGTCGCGGCGGATCAACTCGGCCGTGCCATCCTGCGACGCGTTGTCGACCACCGTGATCGCGAGGTTCGGATAGTCCTGGTCGAGCAGGGACTGCAGGGAAGGCGCGATGAACTTCGCGCCGTTGTAGGCGATGACGACCGCCTCGACCTTCGGCCAGGGGTGCGCGGCGGGGGGCGCTGCAACCGTCTTGCGGCGGGGCAGCAACTCGGCGGCGAACTCGAAGAGCTGCGCCGCCGCATCGGCGACGCGCAGCCGCTCGCGCACGTACGCGAGGCCGGCCCGGCCCGCGGCGAGCCGGGCGGCCGGATCGGTGCGCCAGCGCGCGAGGGCGGCCGCGATCCGTGCGGGCAGGTGCGCATGCACCGGCACCTTTTGGCAGGCCGCGTCCGGCAGCTCGCGGAACGCGTCGACGTCGTTGGTCACGAACGGCACGCCCACCGACATCAGGCGGATGCCGGTGCCCGAGGTCTCGCCGCAGGTCGGGAAGCGCAACGCGAGGCCGACGTCGAGCGCGGCCAGGGCGGCGAGGTAGCGCGGCCAGCCCGGCCGGCCGAGCCAGTGCACGCGACCCTCGAGGCCGTGCGCGCGGACGCGCGCGGCGGGTTCGGCGCTGTCTGCGCTCGCGAGCAGCAGGCGGGCCTGCGGCTCGGTGGCCGCGAACTGGGCGAAGCCGGCCAGCGCGGCTTCGGGCAGGCGGTTCGGACCCAGGCCTCCGAGCAGGCCGACGACGAAGTCAGTCGCCGCAAAGCCCAGGTCGGCGCGCGCCCGGTCGCGGTCGATCGCGGGCACTTCGGCGCCGTGCGGGATCACGCGCACCGGTCCGCTGGCCCAGCGGGCGATCCGGCGCGCCGCGTACTCGCTGTGGGTGACCACGCCGAGGCTCGCCCGCGCGAGCCCGCCGGAGAGCGGCAGCCGGTAGTAGAGGCGGTGCAGGTCGTAGCCGCTCCACGCGCCGCGGTGGATGCGCTCGGGCCAATCGCGCGCCTGCTCACCGTAGTCCTCGAGCAGCAGGTTCCGGTAGGTCTCGCGGTCGCCGCGCTCGCTGCTCAGGTAGGCCTGCAGCGGGTGCAGGCAGAGGTCGTGCAGCACCAGCAGCCCCGGCTGCTCACGCACGTGCCGCAGCTGGTGCGCATGGAAGCCGCTGTTGCCGAGTTCGTAGACCGGCAGGTCGACCGCCCCGGTGCGCAACAGGTGGCCGAGGTCCGCGATCGGATGCAGCGGATGGCGCTCGGCCAGGTCGCGGGCGACCTGGGCCGGCTCCTGCACGACGAGATGGATCTCGGCGCGGGCCGCCAGATGCGGCAGCAGCTCGCTCGTGTAGTCGGCGATCCCGGTCTCGAGGGGTGGCAGGGGGGAGACGATCGCCAGACGCATGGGGGCGTAACGAACGGAAAA
>CAZSKV010000216.1:0-1517 GCA_964607495.1 uncultured candidatus Brocadiaceae bacterium | reverse complement strand
GCCTGCGGTGGTGGCGGCGGTGGGCCGAGTGGCACCTCCGGCGGGGACGGCAGCAATGCCGACTTGACCGCGATGCACTACGGGCGTCTGGTCGACGTCTACGGCCTGCAGAAGTCGGAGAAGGGCTCGGCGATCACCCTGTACCAGGCCGACGTGCTGATCGGTCCGGACATCCAGGACGAGCGGGACGGAAGCTCGGCCAAGCGGGACCCTGAGATCCTCTACGACTTCATCTCGGCCGATCCCGACACGCTGCAGCCGCGGCTGTTCATCACGCGCGAGATCGGTTCGAAGGAGTTCCAGGAGGCATTCGCAGCGCTCGGGGCCAAGCTGCGCCTCGTGGCGCCGGCGATCTTCGGCCAGGACACGACCAAGCAGCCGTACACGATCGTCCCGCGCAATGGCGCGATCCAACTCACGTTCTCTGCCTCGCTCGGCATCGACGACTCGTTCTTCGTCGAGCGCGATGCGAGCGGCAAGGTCATCGGCGTCAAGAACTCCGAGGCCGTGCAGCTGCTGAAGATCGTCGGCAACCCCCTCGACACCAACCACACCGGTGATTTCGAGGTGATCCCGGCGCGGATCATCCCGCGCGGCAACAAGCTCGTGATCGATCCGGTGCTGCTCGGTTCCGAGGGTCTGCAATACCAGACGCGCAACAACGCCGCAGGCCTGCCCGAGGCACCCGACCAGAAAGGCTCGAACATCCGGATCGCGTTGGCGCTGGCTGGTGCGCTGCGCATCCGCGCGCTGCGTCCGGACGTGAATGGCCAGTTCGTCGGCTACAACAACGCCGCCAGCCAGAGCATCATCCGCGACTTCCGCTCCGGGAACGCGCTGGACAGCACGGCCGAGATCTCCCAGGGGTTCGTGCGCGATCCGATCCCACCGCGGATCGTCGGCGAGCTGCCGTTCTACCTCGAGCGGGTCGAGCCCAACGACCTGCTGACGATGTACGTGACGCTCTACAAGGGCGGCATCGCGCACGAGATCGATCGCGGCGACGCCCTGCGCGTCGTGATCGACAACTCGGGAGTGCCGGCAGCCGTGACCGAAGTGGTCGAGAAGCCGATCGCCGACGACGGCAAGCCGACCGTGCAGCACGTGAAGGTGCTCGTGCGTCGGGCGAGCCGGCTCTTCGATCCGGACGTCGACCCGACCCAGAAGCCCGGCTATCCGGCTGACCCGACCACCCCCGACGGCGAAGCCTGGCTGAAGGCGAATGCACCCCGGGCCGTGTTGATCGCCGAGTTCCTGGCGGAGCGGGCGGGCGGCAAGAAGGGCGACGACGAGCGCTACTTCGTGACCTTCGCGCCGGCGCCACTGCCGCTGAACAACGGCCAGCCGTCCCCGCCGAACGAGAACATCTCTCCGTTCGCTGGTGCGATCGTCCGTTTCACCAAGCCCGTCGACTTCGCGACCGTCCGCGGTCTCGACTCGTTCTTCTTCGCGACGCGCGACGTCCTGTCGAAGAGCGCGGTCGACGACTTCATTGCCGAGCAGGGCATCGATCCGGC
>CAZSKV010000215.1:0-3514 GCA_964607495.1 uncultured candidatus Brocadiaceae bacterium | reverse complement strand
GCTCGGCGAGGGCGGCATGGTCGTCAACGAGGCGGGCACGGTGTTCTACAGGGTCCAGGCCGGCGCGAAGGTCACGATCACCAGGCCCCTGCACGGCACCAAGGAGGCGAGCCTGCAGGTCGGCTTCCCGATGCAGTGGGCCAAGCTGAACGATGGCTCGATCAAGCGGCACCTGCTGCTGACGCCTCGGGTGGAGGTCCGGGAGGACTCGCCCCTGCTGCTCGTGCTCGAGAAGGAGAAGGGCAGCTACAAGGTGCTCGCGGCCATGCGTTCGACGCAGAAGGAGGAGAGCGCGCAGGCGTTCGCCCAGCGCGCCGAAGACGTGTTCGCGATCAACGTGTTCCAGAAGACCCTGCGCGACGCAATCGCCACCGCGCAGGAGCTCGAGGGTTCGGATGCCAAGAAGGCGGTCGCGACGTTGCGCGAAGGCCTTGCCCGGAAGCCGAAGCTGCTGGCCGAGAGCAGCGAGATGCAGATGTCCATGCACGCCGGCCCGATCGAGAAGCGCGCCAACGCACTGCTGCGCGAGCTCGAGGCCAGGTCGCCGACGGGCGACAAGTAGCCAAGCCGGTCAGTGCGGCAGCACGAGCTGCTTGCGGGTCGCCTCCGCCTTGTCGCGGCCGGCAAGCCGTTCGACCAGGGCCAGCGCGAACTCGACCGCGGTGCCAGGACCACGCGAGGTGATCACGTGGCCATCGGCGATCACGACCGCATTCTCGTAGCGGGCGTGGCCGGCGAGTTTCGCCTCGCAACCCGGGTAGGCGGTCATGCGCTTGCCCTTGCCGATGCCATGCGCTGCGAGCGCGGTCGGGGCCGCGCAGATCGCGGCGATGTCCCGGCGTTCGTGCTCTTGTTCGTGCAGCAGCCTGCCGAGGGCGGCCGACTTGGCGAGCCGCTCCGTGCCCTCGCTGCCCCCGGGCAGCACGATCAGGTCGAAGGGCGCGTGGACGGCAGCCAGCGCGCAGTCGGGCACGAGCTTCACGCCACGGCTGCAGGTCAGCGGTCCGGCCCCGTCGAGGCCGGCCGCGGTCACGTCGATCCCGGCCCGCCGCAGCACGTCGATCGTGATCACTGCCTCCATCTCTTCGGCCCCCTGGGCCAGCACTACGAGCACTCTCTTGGCCATGGCATGAGCTCCTGCGTGGTCGCGGAATCGCGCACAGTATAGTTGTGCGCCCACAGCATGGTTGCGCGACTTCTGAGCTGGCTGGTCTTCATCCCGCTGATGACGGTGATCGTCGCGGGGTCGATCGTGGTCGTGCTCTGCCTCTATCTCCCGTACGTCGGCCTCAAGGCCGTACTGCAGGTCGCCCGCGGCAAGGCCCGCGTGCGCGTGAGCCCGGCAGAGGTCTGAGCAGCGCGCGCATCAGGAGCCGGGCCTGCCCCACTCGCCGCAGAGCCGCGCGGGATCGAGCAGGCGATCCAGTTCGGCGGCGGCCAGCCTGGTCTCGCGGGCCGCGATCTCGCGCACCGGCAGCCCCTCGGCGGCAGCCTGCTTGGCGATCTTCGCGGCCGCCTCGTAACCGATCGCCTGATTCAGGGCGGTCGCGAGGATCGGGTTCTTGTGCACGCGCTTGCGCGCCTCCTGCGTGACCTCGGCTCCTGCGAGACAGAACTCGCGGAACATGTCGCAGCCGTTGGCCAGCAGCAGCACCGCCTCGACGACGTTGCGCGCGATCAGCGGCATCATCGTGTTCAGCTCGAAGTTGCCCTGGGAGTTGCCGAACGCCACAGCGACGTCGTTCGCGAGCACCTGGCCGCAGAGCATCATCACCGCCTCGCAGATCACCGGATTGACCTTCGCGGGCATGATCGACGAACCGGGCTGCACTTCGGGGATCTTGAGCTCGCCAAGGCTCGACGAACTCATCCAGCGCACGTCGTTCGCGAGCTTGAACAAGCCGGTCGCGAACGCGCGCAGGCCGCCGCTGGCGTGCACGATCGCGTCGAGCGAGCTCTGCGCCTGGAAGTGGTTGCTGGTCTCGCGCAGCGCGACGCCGTGTCTCGCGGCGATCTTCGCGCAGATCCGGCCCGCCATCTTGGGGTCGGCGTTCACGCCGGTGCCGACCGCGGTGCCGCCGAGCGGCACTTCGCAGACGTCGGCCAGGCACTGCTGGATGCGCGCGAGGCCGCGCTCGACCTGGCCCGCGTAGCCCTCGAACTCCTGGCCGAAGCGGATCGGCATCGCGTCCATCAGGTGCGTCCGTCCGGTCTTGACCTCGTCGAAGTTCCTGGCCGCGAGCCGCCGCAGCTGCTCGACCAGCCGCGTCATCGCCGGCACGAGGCGCTCCTGCATCCCGAGCGCGACCGCGAGATGCACCGCAGTCGGAAAGATGTCGTTGCTCGACTGCCCCATGTTCACGTGGTCGTTCGGGTGCACGTGCTTGGAGCCGAGCGGCTTGCCGAGGATCTCGCAGGCGCGGTTCGCGATCACCTCGTTCGCGTTCATGTTCGAGGAGGTGCCGCTGCCGGTCTGGAACACGTCGACCACGAAGTGCGCATCCAGCGTGTTGGCGGCGACCTCGCCCGCGGCCTGCTGGATCGCCTGCGCGAGTTCGGGCGCCAGCGCGCGCAGCTCGTGGTTCACTTCGGCGGCGGCTCCCTTGAGGATGCCGAGCGCGCGGATGACCAGCGGCGGAATCCCCTGGCCGCTGACCGGGAAGTTGCGCCGCGCGCGTTCGGCCTGTGCCCCCCAGTAGGCCGTGGCCGGCACCTGCATCTCCCCCATCGTGTCCTTCTCGTTCCTGAACTTCTGGCTCATCGGGCGTGCCTCTTGCAGAGTTTCGAAAGCCCGTGGATTGAAGCGCGCGCGCGTTGCATCACAATGGCGCGGCCGCGCGGGGGTGGCGAAACGGCAGACGCAGCGGACTTAAAATCCGCGGCCGCAAGGCGTGAGGGTTCGAGTCCCTCCCCCCGCAGATTCCCGGCACTGGTCCGAACGAGGGCGCCGCGATTCAATCGGAGCCGATGAGACCCCGCCGATGGCACTGACCTACTCTTCGATGGTGGCGCTGGGTACCAAGGCACCGGCGTTCTCGCTGCCCGAGCCGCGCACGGGGCGCACCCGGACGCTGGCCGAGCTCGCCGGCCGCCAGGGCACACTGGTCGCGTTCTGGTGCAACCACTGCCCGTTCGTGCAGCACGTCCGCGACGGCTTCCTCACCCTTGCGCGCGAGTACCTGGGCAAGGGCATCGCGATCGTCGCGATCAACAGCAACGATCCGCAGAGCCATCCGGAGGATGCCCCTGAGCGGATGGCCGAGGAAGCAAAGCAGCGCGACTACCCGTTCCCCTACCTCTTCGATGCGACGCAGGGCGTCGCCAAGAGCTACGGCGCGACCTGCACGCCGGACTTCTTCCTGTACGACGCGAAGCTCGCGCTCGCCTACCGCGGCCAGCTCGATCCGAGCCGGCCCGGCAACGGCGTGCCGGTCACCGGCCAGGACCTGCGCGGGGCGCTCGACGCGTTGTTGCGCGGCGCGCGCCCGCTGGCGACGCAGACGGCGTCCTGCGG
>CAZSKV010000214.1:0-1524 GCA_964607495.1 uncultured candidatus Brocadiaceae bacterium | reverse complement strand
CGTAGAACGTCCCGATCGTGCCGGGCATGACCGGCTTGTTGAACCGGACCAGCACGGACGTGGTGGGATCGACGCCCGTCTGGTTGTTGCCGGGCGAGATCTCGGGGGTCTTGGTCGGCGAATAGCCGAGCACGTTCGGCGGGTTCGGGTCGGCACCGACCGTCGTCGCCGTGCAGACCTCCTGCGCGAGCACCTTGTTCTCGGTGTCACGGACGGCATTGGTCACGATGAAGCGCAGCAGGGAAGTGGTCGAGAAGGTCTCGAACGAGTTCAGGTTGTTGTCCGCGTCCGCGACGAACACGAACGAGTTGTTCTCGACGAGGTCGGTGTCACCGGTGAACCCGCGCGGGAAGCCGGCGGCTTCGGCGTCGAGCACCTGCACCGTGTTGCCGTTCTTCCGCACGGCCTGGACCAGCGTCATCTGCCCGCCGCGGTTGTAGTAGGTGTAGCCGCCGACGAAGCCTCTCCCGAGCA
The DNA here is from genome assembly GCA_964607495.1 of uncultured candidatus Brocadiaceae bacterium. Classification (GTDB taxonomy): domain Bacteria; phylum Planctomycetota; class UBA1135; order UBA1135; family UBA2386; genus CAZSKV01. The sequence continues at coordinate 1,050 of CAZSKV010000214.1, read as the reverse complement.
TGATCGACGTGCTCTCGTTCGAGGGGTTGTAGGCGATCAGCGCGATCGCGGTCGTCAGGCCGGAGTTGGTCAGGCTGCTGAGCTGGTCCGAGAGGATCGAGTTGATCTTCAGCTTGTGGCTGAACCGCATCAGCAGGAACTGGTTGCCGGGCGAGCCGTTGGGCAGCGTCGCCGTGGTGCCGAACGTGGCCACCGGCAGCACGTCGTTGTTGGCGTTGACGTTCGCCTTCAGGATGTCGATCTTGTCGATGTTCAGGACCGTGGTCGTCGGGTTGCCGAACGCGTCGACCTGGCGGATCCGGTAGGGGTAGATCTGACCGAGGCCTGTCGACATCTGGGTCACGCGGAACGTGCCGCGGTTCTCCCGATCGCCTGAAGAGCCACCGCTACATCCAGACAGCCACGGGATGGCGGCAACGAGCAGGCCGAGGGCAGCGAAGGAGTTCGATGCTTGAGTCATAGGTGAGGGGCCGGAGTACGGAACCCGGCGTCCTAACTGGTCAGGTGGAAATGTACCTACGCGAAGGCAGAGAACCTTAGCCCGCGAGGTCAACCAGACAAGCTCGGACTCGCACAAGCGCAGGCTCGCTGCACCCGGTCCCTGCCATGGCAAACACCAGGGCCGGGACCGGGACACAGGGCACTAGCAGCGGGGAAACCGCGCGTCACAGCCTGGCGGAGGTTCTCCCGGCGCGGTTGGGGGCGCCCGGCCCTGAAGTGCCGGAACGACCGCTGCCTGGAAGCCGCCGCCGGGGCCGGGAAGCGCGCTCAGGCTGCCGCGGCCTTGGACTCAGGCCGGCTCAGAGATCGCGGGCGTCGACCACCATCTGCTGGCTGGCGAACGCGGTATGGCCGTGCCGGTTGGTGCTGACGACGGCAAGGCGCACCAGCACCTGGCGCGCCGCGGCCGGGCCGATGATCTGGACCTCCATGCCGTGCGGGAAGCCATCGCCGGCACTGTTGGGGATCGCGAACCGGCCGATGCCATAGCTGGACTGCGAGAAGTTGGTCGCGAGCGAATGATGCCGGATGAACAGCAGGCCATTCGAG
>CAZSKV010000213.1:0-7315 GCA_964607495.1 uncultured candidatus Brocadiaceae bacterium | reverse complement strand
CGGCCGCAGCCGCGCTCGCGGTAGTCAGGAACACCCAGATCGCGAGGCACCAGGACCGCATCAGCAATCCTCCCGGAGCAGCACGTGCACGGCCTTGGTACCGTGCACGCCGGTGATCAGGATGCCCTCGATGTCGGCCGTCGTGCTCGGCCCGGCAACGACGACGAGGGCGGTCGGCAGGCCCTGCGCAGCGCGCGCATCCGACCAGACCTCGTCGAGGCTCGCGAGCACCTGGCTCCTGCGCACGACCGCGATGTGCACCGGCGACACGAGGAACGCGCCGCGCGTGCGCGTCGCGTCCATGCCGAGCACGAGCGAGTTGGTCTCGGTCACGAACGCCTCGGCGTCGGTCAGGCCGGCATCGGCGTCGTAGAGCGCATCGAGGCCGGGCGCGGCGCGCCAGTCGACGACCTCGACCACGCGGGCGGCGAGCTCGCGCAACGGACCGCGGTCCGGGCTCGGCGCGATCCTGCGGATGCCGTGCTCGCGGCAGAGCGCGCGCAGGAAGACCTCGAGGTCCTCGCTGCGCAGGGAGTGCACGACGGTCGCGGTGTTCATCGCCGGCTCCGCCACCAGGTGCGGAAGTCCTCGCGCGGCGCGCGCGGGAACTCCCGTTCACGCGCCCATGCCCCCAGGCGTGGCAGCACGCGCACCGCGAGGCGCGCACCGTGCAGCGCCCAGCGGAACCACCACGGCCGCCGCAGCACCCAGGCAGCGAGCCGCGACGGCAGCACGCTGCGCTGCAGCTCGCCGCGCAGCCGGATCAGGTGCGCCGGAATGTCGATGCCGACCGGGCATGCCTCCTTGCAAGCCCCGCAGAGCGAGCTCGCCTGCGGCAGATCGGGGTAGTTGGCGACTCCCCGGAAGCCCGGCATCAGCACGGCGCCGATCGGCCCGGAGTAGACCGCGCCGTAGGCATGCCCGCCGCCGACCTTGCGATAGACGGGGCAGGCGTTCAGGCAGGCGCCGCAGCGGATGCAGCGCAGCAGCTCGCGGGTCGCGGGACGCAGCAGCTCGCGGCGGCCGTTGTCGAGCAGGACGATGTGCACTTCCTCGGGCCCGTCGTGCTCGCCCGGACGGCGCGGTCCGGTGATCGTCGTGGTGTAGACCGTCTGGGGCTGCGCGGTGGCGCTGCGCGCGAGCAGCCGCACGAAGAGCGGCAGGTCGGCGAGCTTCTCGAGCACCTTCTCGATCCCGGCGACCGCGAGGTGCACGCGCGGGCCCGCGACGCAGAAATCGGCGTTGCCCTCGTTGGTGCAGAGCACGAGCGAACCGGTCTCGGCGATCAGGAAGTTGGCGCCCGAGATGCCGAGGTCCGCGCGCCGGTACTTGGCGCGCATGTGCTCGCGCGCGATCCGCGTCAGGCGTCCGGGATCCTCGGTGTACTCGGCACCGGTCGCACGCTGCAGGGCGCGCGCGGCGGCGGCGCGGTCCTTGTGGATCATCGGCATCACGATGTGCGAGGGCGCGTCGTGGTCGATCTGCACGATGAACTCGCCGAGGTCGGTCTCGAGGGTCTCGATGCCGGCAGCCTCGAGCGCCGGCAGCAGCTGGATCTCCTCGGTCGCCATCGACTTGGCCTTCACGCACAGCTTCGCGCCGATCCGCTGCGCGAGGCCGAGCACGAGCGCGCGCGCGGCGGCTGCGTCCGCCGCGAAATGGATCTGCACGCCCGCCGCGCGGGCCTTGCGCACGAATTCACCGAGGTGCCGGTCGAGGTCGTCGAGGGTCGCCTGGCGCCGCGCGGCCGCCTGCGCCTTGAGCGCTTCGTAGCGCGCGCCGAAGGCCTCCGCGCACACCTGCTTGCGCGCGGCATCCTTGGCCGTCGTGGCGTCGTGCACGAAGCGCAGCAGCTGGGGATCGGCCAGGGCCGCGGCGATCCGCGGCCCCATCGCGTACGGGAGCTCCGGATCGAGCAGCGGACGCTCGCTCACGAAGCCTCCCGCGCGAGCAGGCCGAGCGCCTCGGCCAGCACTTCGGCCGCCGAGGTGAAGCGCAGCGGCGTGCCGTCGCGGCGCGCGAGTCCATCGAGGTGCAGCGCGCAGCCGCAGTCGCTGCTGACCACGGCCGCCGGCCTCGTCGCCGCGAGCGCGGCGGTCTTGTCGCGCCCGAGTGCGGCCGAGACCTGCGGGTAGCGCGTCGCGAAGAGACCGCCGAAGCCACAGCAGGTTTCGGCCCCCGCGAACGGCACGATCGTCGCGCCTTCGACCGGCTGCAGCATCGCCGCGGCGGCGCCCGTCAGGCCGATCTCGCGCGCATGGCAGGAGTCGTGGCAGGCCACGGTGCCGGCCCAGCGCGGCGCGAGCGCCCGCAGGTCGGCACGCAGCACGCGGGTCACGAACTCGCAGAACTCGAAGGTCTTCGCCGCCATCGCGGGCGCGAAGTGGTGCCGCACCATGGCCGCGCACGAACCCGAAGGCGTGACCACGTGCGAGTACGGCGCAAACACCGCGCTCATGCGCGCGATCAGGTCCTCGGCCTGCGCGCGGAAGCCGTTGTTCCAATGCGCCTGGCCGCAGCAGGTCTGCGCCGGCGGGAACACGACCTCGCAGCCGAGCTTCTCGAGCACGAGGACACAGGCGCGCAGCGCGCGCGGCGCGAAGGCCTCGGTCAGGCAGCTCGTGAACAGGGCGACTTGCATCGCGGAAAATCCGGCTCCGGGAGTAGCTTTCCGGCTGTTGTAACGATGAGCCAGCCGCAGATCCCCGCCGATCTCCCCGAACTCGACCAGCTGGTCCGCCGCAGCAACCTGCTCGGAGGCGACCTGCGCCTGACCAACACCGGCGGCGGCAACACTTCGGCCAAGATCACGGAGCGCGATCCCCTGACCGGCGAAGAGGTCGAGGTGCTCTGGGTCAAGGGCTCGGGTGGCGACCTGCGCACGAGCACGCGCAGCCACTTCGCGTCGCTCTACCAGCACAAGCTGCTCGGCCTGCGCGAGCACTACCGGCAACAGCGCGACCGGGGACCCAAGAGTCCCGCCGAGGACCGGATGGTCGCGCTCTACCCCCACTGCACGTTCGGGTTGAACCCGCGGCCGGCCTCGATCGACACGCCGCTGCACGCGTTCCTCGGCGCGCGGCACGTCGACCACATGCATCCGCACAGCTTGATCGCGCTCGCGGCGTGCAAGCGCTCGCAGGAGCTGACCAGGACGGTGTTCGGCGGCGAGCTCGGCTGGCTGCCGTGGATGCGTCCCGGTTTCGAGCTCGGCCTCGCGTTGCAGGAACTGCAACGCCGGCAGCCGCAGGTGCGCGGCGTGCTGCTCGCGCAGCACGGCGTGATCTCCTGGGGCGAGACCAGCGAGGAGTGCTGCACGCGCTCGCTTGCGCTGGCCGAGCGGGCGCAGCGCTTCCTCGACGAGCACGATCGCGGCGAGATGACCTTCGGCGGACAGAAGATCGAACCGCTGCCCGAATCGCGGCGGCTCGCGGTCGCGGCCGACTTCCTGCCATGGCTGCGCGGGCGCGTCGCGCCGCAGCGCGGGATCGCGACCCACCACGCGAATGCGGCCATGCTCTCGTTCGTCGGCGCCAGGCACGCGGCCCGGTTGGCGGCGCTCGGCACCTCGTGTCCCGACCACTTCCTGCGCACGAAGATCCGCCCGCTCTTCGTCGACTGGGACCCGGAGAGCGAGGGGCAGAAGGAGCTGCGGGAGAAGACCGCCGAAGGCCTGAACCGGTATCGCGCCGAGTACGCGGCCTACTACACGCGCTGCCGGCGACCCGACTCGCCGCCGATGCGCGACCCGAACCCGACCGTGATCCTGGTCCCCGGCCTCGGGCTGTTCGCGTTCGGCCGCAACAAGAGCGAGTCGCGCGTCACCGCCGAGTTCTACGTGGCGGCGGTCGAGGTGATGCGCGGCGCCGAGGCCGTCGACGAGTACGTCGCCCTGCCCGAGCAGGAAGCCTTCGACATCGAGTACTGGGCGCTCGAGGAAGCCAAGCTGCGCCGCCTGCCGCCCGAGCCCGAGTTCGGCCGCCGGGTGGCACTCGTGGTCGGCGCCGGCAGCGGCATCGGCAAGGCGACCGCCCTGCGCCTCGCGCGCGAAGGCGCGCACGTGGCCTGCGGCGACCTCGACCAGGCGGCCGCGGCGGCGACCGCGGCCGAGATTGTGGCCAGCGTGGGCGCGGGGATCGGCGTGGCCGGGACCGGTGCGAGTGCCTGCGGGCCGGCGCACGCGCTCGCGATCGACGTGACCCGCCGCGAGAGCGTGCGGGCCGCGGTCGAGGCGACGGTCCTGGCCTATGGCGGGATCGACCATGTCGCGGTCACGGCCGGGATCTACGTGGCCCCGGACGCGCACGGCCAGATCAGCGATGCCGAGTGGCAGCAGACCTTCGCCGTCAACGTGCAGGGCAGCTACCTGGTCGCCGACGAGTGCCGGCCGGTCTTCGCCGCGCAGGGATTCCCAGGCAGCATCGTGCTGACGACGAGCGTCAACGCGGTCGTCGCCAAGAAGGGCTCGCTGGCCTACGACACGAGCAAGGCGGCGGCGAACCACCTCGTGCGCGAGCTCGCGCTCGAGTTCGCGCCGCTCGTGCGCGTGAACGGCCTGGCCCCGGCGACCGTCGTCCAGGGTTCGACGATGTTCCCGCGCGCCCGTGTGCTCGCCTCGCTGCAGAAGTACGGCCTCGCGTTCTCGGCGAGCGAGTCGACCGAGGAACTGCGCGAGCGGCTGGCCCGCTACTACGCCGAGCGCACGCTGCTCAAGCAGGCGATCACGCCCGCGGACCAGGCCGAGACGATCTGGTTCCTGCTCAGCGACCGCAGCGCCCGCTCGACCGGGCAGGTCTTCGCGGTCGACGGAGGACTGGCGGATGCCTTCCCCCGCTGAAGTGCTGGCCGAGCTCGTCGCGCTCTCGCGCGAGCTCGGCCGCCCCGAGCACGATTACGCGATCCTCGGCGAGGGCAACACCTCTGCCTGCTGCGGCGACGGCACGTTCCTGGTCAAGGCCAGCGGCACCGCGCTGTGCGCCGCGTCGCCGCAGAGCTTCGTGCGCTGCGACCGGCAGGCCGTGCTCGCCTTGCTCGCGCTGGACAGCCCGGACGACGCGACGGTCGCGAGCACGTTGCGGCAGGCCGCCGGCGCGGCCGGCCCGATGCCCTCGGTCGAGACCCTGCTGCACGCGATCTGTCTGACGCTCGACGGCGTGCACTTCGTCGGCCACACGCATCCGACACCGGTCGTGAGCCTGACCTGCTCGGCGCGCTTCTTCGAACTCTGCGCGCGGCCGGTGTTCCCCGACCAGATCGTGCTGCTCGGCCAGGCCCCGGTCCTGGTCCCCTACTGCGATCCTGGCGTGCCGCTCGCTCGCACCGTGCATCGCCTGGTGAGCGCTTACGTCGGCGCGCACGGCGAGTATCCGCGCATGATCCTGATGCAGAACCACGGCCTCGTCGTGCTAGGCGGCACGGCGCGCCAGGTGGCCGACCGCACGGCCATGGCGGTCAAGGCCGCACGCGTCCTGCTCGGCGCCGCCGGTGTCGGCGCGGTGACGCCGCTCTCGCCCGCGCACGTGGAGCGCATCCACGTGCGCCCCGACGAGCAGTACCGGAAGCAGCAGCTCGGGCTCTGAACCGCGGCGACTAGCCGGCCTCGATCCGGGCGCGGGCTGCGCGCGGCAGCGGCATGCGCAGCCGCAGGCCGACACTGCGGTCGTGCCGGTGCACGACGGTGGCCGGCACAAACGCATCGCCGATCGTCAACTCGACGCTGTCACCGACGCTGACCTCGCCGTCGAGCTGGTTGACGCGCATGCCGAGGTCGCTGATGTCGACGACGCTCCCTACGATCGTCGCCTCGGCCGCACGGATGTAGACCGTCTGGCGGGTGTCGGAGCGCTGGCGATGCCGGCGATCGGCGACCTTCTCGACCGTGCCGTCGGCGCGCATGCAGACCAGGTCACCGTCGTGCAGACGATCCATCACGCCGCGCACGCCTACGACCGCGGGCAGGCGATGCTCGCGCGCCTGGATCGCGGCATGGCTCAACCAGCCGCCGACCTCGGTCACGATGCCGCGTGCGCGGCTGAAGAGCGGCAGCCAGCGCGGATCGGTGAAGCGGGCCACGAGCACGTCGCCATCCTCGAAGGAGTCCATCGCGGCCGCGTCGCGCAGGACCCGGACCCGCCCGAACACGTCGCCGGCACCGGCCACGCGCAACCCGCGCAGTGCCGTCGCATCCTTGGTGCCCGCTTCCGGCTGCACGCGGTAGGCGAACGACGAAGCAATCGTCTCCAGCTGGGACAGGCCGAGCTCGGCCGGCAAGGCGATCGCCATCGCGGCCGCATGCGCAGCGCGCCGCTGGGCGACCAAACGCCTCAGGGCAGCGAGCTCGGAGACCTTCGCGGCGGCGATCTCGGCCGGCAGCAGCCAGAACACGCCGTCCCCGAGGTCCAGGCGGCGGCCGATCTCGAGCACCAGCGCGCGCAGACACGCGAACTCGCGCAGCACTTCGTGCTTGGCTTCTTCCTTCAGGGCCTCGAACTTGTTGGCCGTGGCGACTGCGATCTGGTCGAGACGGCCGAGCGGGCGCGAGGGAGTCGCCGGATCGCGCTGCGTCTCTGCGCCAGCGCGGGCCCTGGCGACCAGGCGACGAGCTTCGTCCAGTGCCTCGACATAGCGCGGTTCGGCGAGCTCGAAATCGTGCGGAGCGCGGTGGCCGAACTCGGCCAGCGACGCGGTGAGGCCTTCTTCGCCGCAGACGCGGAAGCGGGCCACGAGCCGCGGCAGGATCGTCGGCGCGATCGCACCGAGCAGCTCGGCGGGACTGTGGCCGGCACGGTTCAGGCGCACGCGCGCCGCGTTCGTGTAGAAGGTCGCGGCCAGGTTGACGACCTCGGCCTCGACATAGGTCCTGCGCACGAAGTGGTCACGGGCGTCGACGAAGGCCGTGATCAGCTCGTCGAACTCGAAGCGCGTCGGGTCGACGGCCTCGCGCAGGCGCACTTCGCGCTGGAACCGCGGCAGGAAGCCCTGCCGGTAGGCGCGCTCGAGCGCGTCGGCGCTCCGCGTCAGGCGGAAGCTCGCGACGGCGCCGACCGCGCGGCCGAAGCGGCGCGCGCCCTCGTTGCGGTTGACGTAGAGGCGTCCGAACACCGAGACCGCGTACGGCGGCGAGGATTCGCCGACCGCGTACGGGATGCCGAGGCGCGTGGCGGCGCGCTCGACGCTGCCGTCCTTGCCCCAGAGGTCGTTCATCAGCGCGAGGCTGAGCGGCGTCGGCTCGGGCAGCAGTTCGCTGAGCTCGTTCTGCACGAGGATCGGGTCCTCGGGCTTCTGGTCGGCCGGGATCATCGCCAGCAACCGCGCG
>CAZSKV010000212.1:0-1915 GCA_964607495.1 uncultured candidatus Brocadiaceae bacterium | reverse complement strand
CGGCATCCTGCCCCTGCAATACGACGGCGTGTTCGAACTCTCGATCACCCCCAACAACGGCGTGTTCGGTGGTTTCTCCGGCGCTCTGGACGCGTCCGGCCGCGCGAGCGCGGCCTTCGCGGTGCCGAACCTGCCGTTCCTGGCCGGGATCCCGATCTGGTTCTCGGGGCTCACGCTGCAGGCTCCTGGCGTGCCGATCGAAAAGCACGTCTTGCCGTGGGTGCGGACCACGGTCCAATAGGCGGGCACATGCGCTGGCTCGCTTCGATCCTGTTCGCCCTGGGCGCAGCCGCGCAGGAACACACCGCGGCCACGCTGACCGAGTCATGGCGTGGGCTCGACCGTGTCTGCGACCTGGTGCTGCCACCCGATGCGGCATACGAGAAGACCGAGCGCACGTTGCTCCTCCTGCTCGACCCCACGCCGTCGCTGCAGAAGGCGCAGCTGCCCGAAGCGCTCGCGCGCGCGTTCGCCAGGCACGCAGCAAAGCTTGCGTTGACCAGGATCGGGGTCGCCACGATCGGCACCGACAAGCCGGTGCTGGCGCCGACCGAGGACCGGCAGGCGGTCGTCGCCGCCGTCCGCCAGGCGTTGGCCGCGCCCCAGGACCGGATCCAGAACGTCTACGCCCCGCTGCGCGAGGCCGCCTCCAGCCTGCGCGGGCGCCCAGGCACCAAGGAGATCCTGCTCGCGACGCTCGACAACGGCGACGCCGAGGACGAACTGGAGGCTACGACCGCGCTGCTCGATGCCGCGAACATCCGCGTCCATGTGCTCGCGACCGAGGCCTATGTCGCCGACAGCTATTGGGCGATCCGGCAGTACGAGAAGGCGCCGCGCGGCACCAGGCTCGTTGGCGGCGATGCGCCGTTCATCGACATGCCGTGGGGCTGGCTGTTCCAGATCACGGTCGCCAACGAAGTGACGCCGAGCGGATACGCCGCCTACGGTCTGAACCGGCTGGCCAAGGCGAGCGGCGGCAGGGTCCACCTCTTCGCCGCGGATGCCGGCGCGCACCGCTGCTCGATCTACGGCGGCTGTCTGTTCTGCAGCGGCGACCACGCGCCCGAGAGCGAGATCTACTGGAGCAACCGCCTGCAACCGCTCGCGCCCTCGACCAAGGCCCGCGGTGCCGCCGCCGCCGAACTCGGCGCCGATCCGTGTTTCCGCGCCACGACTGCCGCCTGGCGGGCGGCTCGCGACGCCGGCCTGCTGCACAGCCAGCCGCCGCGCCTCGCGAGCACCGTGTCCGGCGGCAGCGCCTACGCGGGTGACCGCTCCGGGCTGCTCTTCTCGCTGAACTTCGCGAAGAGCGCCGAGCGCGCCGACGACATGGCCAAGGACTGCGACCGCATCCTCGGCACGCTCGAGGCCGAGCTCGCACGCATCGAGCCCGGCAAGGCCCTGCCGCGCCAACGCGCGATCGCCGAGTTCACGCGCGTGATGCTGCAGGTCACCAAGGTCAACCTCGTGACCTTCGCCGGCTGGTGCCGGGAGATCGCGCCGGTGTGGTTGGCGAAGGACCCGCCCGCACCGGCCCCGCCGGAGCGCGCCCCGATCGACCACCCGCAGCGCGCCGTCGGCTTCGGCTACTCGAACTACTGCCTGTGCCACGGTCCGAGGCCGTTTCTGCAGGTCGAGCTGCCGGGTGGCGCGGCCCTGCGCGAGGAGCTCGGCAAGCTCGACGCGATGGTCACCAGGTTCGCGGCCACCTACGACCAGACTCCGTACATCGTCGCGCTGCATCGCCAAGGGCTCGCGCGCTTCCACCTGACCTACCCCGGAGTGCTCGCCGAACGCCCGCGCGAGCGCCCGAACTCCAAGAGCGCGCCCGATCCGACGCCGCTGACCGGTGGGGCGCGACCGGCGCGCGGCGGCACGACCGGCACCGGCGGTGGCGCAGCCGGCCCCACGA
>CAZSKV010000211.1:0-1587 GCA_964607495.1 uncultured candidatus Brocadiaceae bacterium | reverse complement strand
CTGCTCCGGCACCAACAGCGGTTGGTAGCCGAGGTCTTGCAGCAGCTGCACCCAGCTCGCGCGCGCGGCCAGGCTGGTGCTGTGGGTCGATTCGTAGGACGAGAGCCGCCGGATCCAGGTCTTGCCATCCTGTTCGGAATCCAACATCCACCAGGCCCGCACCGATGCCTGGGACTCGACCAGCCAGATCGGGGAGAACTCGACCTGCGCCCCCGCGACCCGCTCGGCCACCGGCGCGAGCGCCGCGAAGGCGTCCCGCAACGCCAGCCCGAACTCCGTGGGTGTGCCGCCGGCCGTGAACACGGTGCCTGCGCTCCAGACCACGACTCCGGCCATGCCATGCGCCAGACCGGCGGCGACCTGCGCTTGCACGGTCTCCAGACCGACGCCAGGCGGCGGCGGAGCGATGGTCGCGATCTGGCGCGCACCTGCCGGCGCAAGGCTCATCGCCAGCTGGCGCGCGCCCCCGAGATCGTAGGCTTCGTAGAAGTCCTGCCAGGGCATCAACCGCCGGTAGTCGTGACCGCCGTAGGCAGAAGGCGGCTGCATCCCGGTCAGCCCGATCGGCAGCCCGGGCTGCGCGGCGCGCACGCGGGCCGCGAGGTCGGTCAGCACCGTGGCGAACTGGGCATCCATGAACTCGCGGTGCTCGGCCCACGGCCGCAGGTTCCTGGCGAGACCGTCACCGAACTCGCGCCGCCGGATCTGGTCGGCGGTCAGCGGCACCACGTGGGCGAACGAGGGGAAGGTCGTGTCCCAGGCCGCGTTCAGTGCCTCGACCGTGCCGTGGCGTCCGAGCAACTCGGCACGGAACGCGGTCAGCGAGGCCTCCGCGTAGCAGAAGTCGAGCGGGTTCGCATGCCGCGTGATCGAGATCTCGTCCCCCAACGCGACGGCGATCGGGCCCGCGGGCAGGCAGGCCGCGAGGTTTCGCGCGCAGAGATCCGCGAGCTCTTGCCGCACGTCGGCCGCGGCGAGGCAGCGCGGCCGCACCAGATCGCGCGCATCGCGCGTCCGGTCATAGGCCTTGTAGGCGGCCAGCCATTCCGGATCGCGGAGCTCGAGCACGCCCTTGCCGACCAGCTGGTCGCGGTAGAAGCGCAGACCGTGGCGGCCCGGCAACTCCGGGTCCTCGCCGCCGTCGACGTTCACCGCCGTGAAACCGAGTGCCTTGACCTGGGCGAAGAACGCTGCGTCCCGCGCTGGCCCACCGTGCAGGTAGAGGATGCGCTCGAACCCTTGCCAGGGGCGTGCGGGAGCCGGGGCCTGCGGGGCAAGCCCGACGAGGCAGCATGCGAGGATCACGCTCACTCGATGCCGTAGTCGTTGAGCTTCTCCCAGAGCACCTTGCGGCTGATGCCGAGCACCGAGGCCGCCTTGGTGCGATGTCCGCCGACGGCCTTGAGCACGCTCTTGAGGTGCTCACGCTCGGCCTCGACCAGGATCTCGCGCAACGGCTTGAGCTGGCTCGGTGGCTCGAGAGCGGCGCGGCGGGTCTTGTCGACCGGCAGCAGGTGCTCCTTCTTCAGGATGCGCCCCTCACCAGCCATCGCGATGGCCTGCGCGACATGGTTCTCGAGTTCCCTC
>CAZSKV010000210.1:0-9299 GCA_964607495.1 uncultured candidatus Brocadiaceae bacterium | reverse complement strand
GGAACGCGCGTCTCTTCGCCCATCTTCGCGCGACCGAATCTATGCAACTCATCCAGAGTTGCCGCCGATTCGGCCGCTCGAACCTGGACAAACATCCGCGCATTGCGCGCGGCGCATCCCGTGACGCAGACTCCTAGGCCGCAACCGGGGTCACGCGCTGAGCTTCAGTCCCGCGATCGCAACCACCAGCAGCGCGAGGCAGAGCAGGCGCCCGGCGGTCACCGGTTCGTGGAAGAGCACGATTCCGAGCACCGCGGTGCCCAGCGCGCCGATCCCGACCCAGACCGCATAGGCGGTGCCGATCGGCAGCGTGCGCACCGCGAGCGCGAGCAGCCCCATGCTCGCAGCCAGCGCCAGCGCGACGAGGAGCGATGCGAGCGGCCGCGTGAACCCCTCGGTGTACTTGAGGCCGACCGCCCAACCGACTTCGCAGAGACCAGCCAGCAGCAGCAGGATCCACGCCATGCCGCGGATGCTAGATGGTGAGAAAGTACCGCGTACTTTGTTATGGGGATAAGTGCCTCACCCGTCGATGCGCAGCACGTAGCGGTTGTTGCGCGGGCCCAGCAGCACGAAGGGGTCGGGATGGCTGCGCCCGATCCCCTCGGGGAAGTCGGCGCGGAACAGCAGCCCGTCGCCGCCTTCACTGATCCGCACTGCGCTCTCCGGCACCTCGGCCAGGCGCTCGCGGAACGGCCCCCGGATCGTCATCGACCCGCGCTGCGCGTTGCGCTGCAGCCGCTCGGCCACCGGCGGCCAGGCAGGCGCCCGCAGCCACTGCACGGTCTGGTCGGGCGCCAGCGCGCGGAACTCGGTCGCGGTCACCTGCAGCTTGTGGGCGGGGAGCACGCGTGGCTGCACTTCGTCGCCGAACACGACGAGCCCGACGAGATGCTCGAGCACCAGCAACGAGCCGAACGCGGCCCCGACCAGCCGCCCGGGACCATAGGCCTGCGGATGCAACACCTGGGTGTCGGGCACGTCGAGCGCGAACGCCATCGGCCCGGTGATCGGCTGCTCGATCTTGGTCCCGCTCGCCGAGAAGCTGCCGTTCGGCAGGCGCGGGTCGAGCAGGTCGATGCGGTCCGCGTACTTGAGCAGCACGAAGTCACCCTGCGTCAGCATCCGCACCTGCACCGGACCGCGACGGTCGGCGCCATCGACGCCGATCCAGCGCTGCGGATCGTCGGCCGAAGGCGCCGCCGTGCCCTTGACGATCACGATGATCCCCCCGCTCTGGCTGCCGAACGAGCCGCCCGGGTTCGAGACGAACGCCCAGTACACGTTGTCAGAGTTGCATCCGAACGCGAGCACCACGAGCCAGGCCAGCGGCAGGCGAAGCAGCCTCATGCCCGGGGGTTATACCCCAGGGCCCATCGGCACGGACTCTCAGAGCGGCGCCTGCTCGTCGCTGCCGTCGAGCATCAGGTCGTAGTTGCCGAGCTCGGTCGTGCTCCGGCCCGGCACCACGCGGCCGCGGTTGCCCTGCAGGAGGTTGCGCCGGAGCGTGACCTCGCGCGGGTCGACACGGCCACCACAACGCTCGCGCAACACGCCGTAGCCGCGGCGGTCGTCGCCGGCCGTGCCGTTGCCACGCAGCGTCGTGTCGGCGATCAGCGCCTTGACGCGGGAGCCGAGCAGGACGCCACAGAGGCCGTTGCCGACCAGCTCGCAGCGCCGCAGCTCGACGGCCTGCGCCGTCTCGATGCGCACGCCGTGGCGGCCGCAGGCCTCGGCGCGGCACTCGCTGAGCACCACGTCGCGACTGCAGGCGCCGATGCGGAAGCCGCTCTTGGCGCTGTGGTGCACGAACAGGTGCTGCAGCACCACGCCACGGCTCATCAGCACGGCGACGCCCGGCAGATGCGTGCCCGTGGCGTCGACCTCGAAGCCGGTCAGCGTGATGTCCGCACTGGCCACGATCGCGAAGCCGCGCACGGCGACGCGGCCGTAGCGCGCGAGGCCCTCGATCACGAGGCCACGGCAGTGGCTCACGCGCACGATCTCGTCGTAGCGGCCTGGCGGCACGAGGATGCGCCGCAGGCCGTCGCGCCGCACCGCCTTGACCGCCGCCTGGATCGACTTGTACGGCACGAGCGACCCATCGGCGCGCATGCCGACGATCCCGGGCGGGATCTTCGCGTCCTGGATCGTCAGCAGCGCCGAGTCCGCGAAGTCGAGCCCCTCGACCGTGGCCGTGATCGCCGCGGTCGCGGCCGCGCGGCCCGTGATCTGCTGCGTGTAGCGCCCGTCGCCCAGATCCTGGACCACGCCGAGCAGCGCGCCCGCGCTCGTCGCGAACGCGATCGGCAGGCCGCCGCGGCCGACTGCGACGCCGCGGTCGTCGCGCACGGTCAGGGTGACCATCGCCTGGAACCCGACCTCGATCGTGTCGGGCGCGACCTCGAGCGTGCTGGTCGTCAGGTCCACCGCGAGGAAGCGCACGGTCCCGGTCGCGGCGAGCGGGATGCCATCGACGATGGCCGAGATCGTCGCCGCGGCCGCGCTCGGGCTCGGCGCCAGCTGCTGCGTCCAGGTGCCGTCACCGACCGCGGTGGCACTGCCGAGCAACGTGCCCGCGCTGGTCGCGAGCCGCACCGGCAGCGGCCCTTGGATGCGCGCCCCGCGCGCGTCGCGCGGATCGACCACGACCGTCGCCAGGGCCCCGCCGTAGGCCGGCACCACGGCCGGCGCCACGCTCAGCAGCGAGAGCGTCGGATCGACCGCGCTCGGAGCCTCGAGCAGGTAGACGGAACCGCGCTGGGCATCGTCGCCCCAGGCACCGATCGCGACCAGGCGGCCATCGAGGCCGACACTCTGGCCGAACATGTCGCCCGCGGCCGCGTCGCCCGCCGAGAGCTTCTCGGTCTGGTTCCAGACGCCGGCATTGCGCGTGAACACGTAGGCCGCGCCAGCCTGCCTCGCGGCATTGCGCGCGCCCGCGAGCACGCGTTCGCCGTGGATCGCCACGTCGTGGCCGAAGAGATCGCCGACCACCGTGTCCGCGCCCGCGAGCTTCGCCGCCTGCAGCCAGCCGCCCGCCCCGCGCTCGAACACGTAGGCGGCACCGCGCCGCTGGTGGAGGCGCGCGCCGACGACCGCCAGGTCGCCGTCGAGGTCGACGTTCAGGCCGAAGCCGTCGTCGATGCCGAGGTCGGCCGGCTTCAGGCGCGCGGCCTGCACCCAGCCGCTCGTGCCACGTTCGAACACGTAGGCCGCGCCGGAGTTCGCGGCCAGGGCGTCTTCGCCCGGCGCGCCGACGACGATGCGTCCGCCCCGGCAGCCGATGCCGGCGCCGAAGGTGTCGTTCGGCAGGCCGCCGCCCGCGGTCAGCTTCGCGACCTGGGCCCAACCCGCGGCGCCGCGCTCGAACACGTAGGCCGCGCCAGCGAGATTGCTCATGCCCCAGGCGCCGACCGCGAGCATCTGGCCCTCGGCGGCGAGCGCCGCGCCGAAGATGGCGCCCGGCGCAGGGTCTGCGGCCACGAGCCGCGCGCTCTGCGCCCAGCCCGCGCTCGTGCGCTCGAACACGTAGACGGCGCCCGAGTCGGTGCCGAACGCGTCATTGCGGCGCGCCGACACGAACACCGTGTCCGGATCGCCGATCGCGACCGCGAAGCCGAACTCGTCGGCGCTCCGGCGCTCGCTCGCGATCAACTTCGCGCGCTGGGTCCAGACCGCGCCGCTGCGCTCGAACACGTAAGCCGACCCGATCAGGCCATCGTCCTGGAAGGCACCGGCCACGAGGAGGTTGCCGCGCACCGCGACGGCGGTGCCGAACATGTCCGCGGGCGCACCATCGCTCGCGACGAGCCTGGTCTCCACCCGCTGCGCCGGCAGCATCGCGCCCGAGAGCAGCGCGAGTCCGAGCACCGCGCTACCTGGAAAGTGCCGCTTGACGGTCGATCTGGCCATGCATCCCCTCCCTTGGGTTGATCAGCCCGAGTGTCGAGTTCTTCGACACCCGGACGCCGAACCGATCGGCCAGCCCAGGCAGGGCCTTGAGACTCGGACCGGGACCCGATCCCGAATCGGGACCGGCGCGGGCTAGGCTACCGCGCGCCACCGATCCAACCGCAGCACGTGCCATGAAGCCCTCGTCCACCCTCTTCCTCTGCGGCCTCCTGGCCGCCATCGCCCCGGCCCAGAGCCCCGGGACTCATTCCGACTTCGAGGCGCTGCGCGCCGACGCCCACGCGCGTGTCGAGGCCAGGCTGCAAGAGCTGACCGACCTCAGCGACAAGATCTGGCGCTTCGCCGAGACCAGCCTGACCGAGAGCCGGTCGGCGGCGGCCCTGGCCGACTACCTGGCCGAGCGCGGCTTCACGGTCGAGCGCGGCGTCGCCGGCATCCCGACCGCGTTCGTCGCGCGCTACGGCAGCGGCGCGCCGGTGATCGGGATCCTGGCCGAGTTCGACGCCCTGCCCGGCATCAGCAACGAGGCGGCGCCGACCCGCACGCCGCGCGTGCGCGGCGGCGCCGGCCACGGGTGCGGCCACAACCTCTTCGCGGCGGGTTCGGCCGGCGCGGCGGTCGCGGCCAAAGAAGTGCTCGCCGCGCGCAACCTGCCGGGCACGCTGCTGCTCTTCGGCTGTCCCGCCGAGGAGACCGTGATCGGCAAGGTCTACATGGCCAAGGCCGGCGTGTTCGCCGGGGTCGACGCCTGCCTCGACTGGCACCCGGGGGACAAGACCCACGCCGACTACGAGACGACGCGCGCATTGAACAACTTCGTCGTGCGCTTCCACGGGCGCACCGCGCACGGCGCCGGCGATCCCTGGAACGGCCGCAGCGCGCTCGACGCCGTCGAGCTGATGAACCACGCGGTCAACATGCTGCGCGAGCACGTGCAGCCCTCGACGCGCATCCACTACGTGATCGCCGACGGCGGCGGCGCGCCCAACGTCGTGCCGGCCGAGGCCGCAGTCTGGTACTACGTGCGCGACCTCGAGCGCGCGGGCGTCGAGGCCACCTACGCGCGCGTGCTCAAGTGCGCCGAGGGCGCGGCGATCGCGACCGAGACCACCTACGACGTCGAGCTCACGACCGGCGTGCACTCCTACCTGCTGAACCGCGCGTTGACCGAGCTCCTCGACCGCAACCTGCGCGCCGCCGGCGCCCCGCAATGGACCGCGGGCGAGCAGGAGTTCGCGCGCAAGCTGCAGCTCGCGACCGGCAAGCCCGAGCAGGGCCTCTTCGCCGGCATCCAGGACCTGCCTGCCGACCCGCAACCGGCCCCTGGCGGCTCCACGGATGCGGCCGAGGTCAGCCGCATCACCCCCACCGGCAAGCTGCGCGTCGCCTGTGCGCCGATCGCGACGCCCTGGCACGCGTGGCCGGTCGTCGCCTGCGCCGGCACCTCGATCGGCCACAAGTGCGTGCGGACGGCCGCGCGCACACTCGCGGGGGCGGCCCTGGAGCTCTTCACGAGCCCGGCCCTGGTCGCGGCGGCCCGCGCGGAATTCGGCACCAAGACCGAGGGCAAGCCCTACCAATGCCCGATCCCCATGGAGCAGAAGCCGCCGCTCGGGCGCTGAGCCCAGGCAGCGGAAATCCGCGTGCCTGCTGTCACAGCGGGCGGCCGGCTGCACTCGGAAGGCCATGCGCTCCCGCTCCATACTCTTCGTGTCGCTGCTGGCCCTCACGGTCACCCCGCTCTTCGCCCAGGAGGAGGCGAACCCGAAGCCACCAGCTCCCCCGGCCCGTCTGAACCTCTTCCCCGAGGCGATGTACCTCGCGCGGCCCGACCTCGATGACTCGCTGCACCTGACCGCCGCCCAGAAGGCCGCGGTGGCCGCCGCCGAGCCGCTGCAGCTCGACGCCACGCAGCGCGCGCGCGTGGCCCGCGTCCAGGAGCTGCACGCTCTCGCGGTCACCCACGTGACCGAACAACTCGTGAAGCGACTGGCCCAAGGCGCCGCGCCCGACGAGCCGCTGACCGCCAGGATCGCCGCGTTGCTCGAGCGCAAGCCCGAGCACCTGGTGCCCGAGTGCAAGCGCCTGCTGCAACAGGAAGACGCGCAGAGCGACGAGGCGCTGCTGCGGGAGCTCGAGCAGATGCAGAAGCCGTCCCCGAAGACCGAGACGCAGCCCGCGCCGCAACCGGGCGCGAAACCCCCGTCCTTGCTCGAGGGCCTGTTGCGCGCGACCACCGCAGAGGTCAGCAAGGCTGCCGGCCGCGAACTCGGCAAGGCACTCGGCGGCAAGCAGGCCGAGTCCGGAGCCGGCGCCGACCTCGCCGAGGCGGCGACGCGGGCACTGCTCGAGGAACTGCTGCGCAAGCCGGCCAAGCAGGGCGGACGCCGCTGAGGCGTTCCCCGCGGTCGCGCACGGGCGTCACGGAGGTAGACTCGCGAGCTCGAGGCATCGCATGCGCACACTGTCCTTGTTCCTGCTCGCCGCCGGGTCCCTGTTCACCGGATTCACTCCCCAGGATCCCGCCACTTCCACTTCCCGGGCCGCCACGGCGGCCACGACCGCGATGCAAAAGATCACCACCGCGCTCTGGTTCCCGAACGATGCCGAGGCGGCCGTTCGCTTCTATGTCTCCCTGTTCGCCGACGGCAAGGTGCTGGAGGAGGCGCGCTGGCCAGAAGGCGGCTTCGGGCCGAAAGGCAGCCTGATCTCGGCTCGGTTCCGGATCGCCGGCCAGGAGTACCTGGCGATCAGCGGCAACACGCAGAGTCGCTTCAACGAGGCGATGTCGCTGCTGGTGGCGTGCGAGACGCAGCAGGAGATCGACGACTACTGGCGGAAGCTGTCGGCCGACGGCAAGGGCCAGTGCGGCTGGACCAAGGACAAGTTCGGCGTGACGTGGCAGATCGTGCCGCGCGAACTGCTCGCGATGATGGCCGACAAGGACGCGGCAAAGGTCACGCGCGTGAGCACGGCGATGATGCAGATGGAGAAGCTCGACCTCGCCGCGCTGCGCAACGCGTTCGCCGGCAAGTGACCTGGTGTTCTGTCCGATCGAGCTCGCCGCCCGCATCGAAGGGGCCGAACGTCGCCTCGTCGCGTCGGCCGTCGCCAGCACGCGCCGGCGCCTGCCCGACACGTTCACGGCCGCGGTCGGCGGCGGCCTGGTCGCGTTCTCGGAGCCGGGTTCGCCGCTGAACAAGGCCGTGGGCCTCGGCTTCGCGCCGCTCGACGTGTCGGCGTGGGCCGCGGTCGAGGCCGAGCACACGCGCCGGGGCGCCCCGTTGCAGGTCGAGCTGAGCACGCTGGCCGACCCTGCGCTGGCGCATGAGTTCACCGGCCGCGGCTTCCGCCTCGTGAACTTCGAAAACGTGTCGGGCCGGCCGCTCACCGCGAGCGAACGGCCCCAGCCGCCGGCGGGCCTCGAGGTCGAGGTGTGTCCACCGGTGGCGATCGAGTCCTGGCTCGACGTCGTCGTCACCGGCTTCTGTGCGCCGGACACGCAAGGGATCGGCTCGCACGAGGCCTACAACCGCGAACGGATCGCCCGCAGCGTGCGCGACTTCGCCGGCGCTGCCGGCGTGACCTTGTTCCTGGCCAAGCGCGCGGGGGAACCGGCCGGTGCCGCGTCGATGCGCATCGACGACGGTGTGGCCCAGCTCTGCGGCGCCGCGACCTTGCCGGCGCAGCGACGGCGCGGCGTGCAGTCGGCGCTGCTCGCGCATCGACTCGGCGTCGCGGCCGCGGCCGGCTGCGACCTCGCGGTCGCGACCACGCAGCCGGGTTCGAAGTCGCAGCAGAACCTGCAGCGCGCCGGGTTCCACCTGCTCTACGGCCGCAGCATCCTGGTGCGCGCGCCGGGGTGACACCCACGCCGGTGCCGCGCCGGCGCGACCCGCGGCCCCGCTCGAGGGTCACCCACTTGCCCGGTCGGGCCGTTACGCTCCCGTCTTCCCATTCCCACCACCACCCCCCAGCGAGGACTCCCCGATGCCGCGTCCGATCCACTTCGAGATCCACGCCGATGAGCCCGAACGCGCGATCGCGTTCTACCAGCAGCTCTTTGGCTGGGAGTTCACGCGTTGGGAGGGCCCGATCCCCTACTGGATCGTGAAGACCGGCGAGGATGCGCCCGGCATCGACGGCGGCCTCGTGCCCCGCCGTGGCCGTGCCGCGCCGGACTCGCCGGTGATCGCCTATGTCTGCACGATGGATGTGCCGGACGTCGATCGCTGCCTGCGCACGGTCGTGGACCTCGGCGGCGCGGTCGCGCTCGCGAAGCAGCCGATCCCCGGCGTCGGCTGGCTCGCCTACGGCAAGGACCCGGAGGGGAACGTGTTCGGGGTCATGCAGGCGGACCCGGCGGCGGGCTGAGAACCAGCGACCGCACGCCCCTGCATCTCCCCGCCGACCCCTCGGCCACTCAGTGCCAGAGCCAGTCGCGATGCGTCGGACACTTGCAGTACTTCTCCAGCGGGTCCGGGCAGGCCGCGATCCGCCGCACCGCGTCCTCACCCCTCGCGCGCTCGAACGGGCCGCGCGTCCACACCTCGTACTCGCCGTGGAAGTGGTCGCAAGCCACGCGCACCGTGCAGGCGTCGCACGCCGCACAGAACCAGTACGACTCGATGTGCTCGTCCCCCATCACGAGCAGCGCGATCGTCGCCGCCGGGCGCGCGAGGGGCGCGCCACATCCCGCGCAGAGGACGCTGCGCGTCACTTCGCGAGGAACCCGATCGGTCCGAGGCGCACGCCGACGATCTGCAGCTTGCGGCACGGCAACGTGGCCGCGACTGCCTTGCCATCCGCCCCCGGCAGACCGAGCGTGGCCTCGTCGCCGACCTTGGCGACGATCTCGTACTCGTCCTCGACCGTGGGTGCGAGCTGCAGGCGCGCGCGCGCCGCGGCGACCGCGGCCGCGACCGCCGGGTCGTAGCGCGCGGCGAAGAGTTCGCCATCCACTCGGAACACGAGATCGAAGTCGCCGGGCACGAACTCGTCGGCGTAGCTGCGACCCACCTGCAGGCGCACGAACTTGTGGCGGAACTTGCCGGATTGATCGCCGACGAATCCGCCCGCGAGCGGCAGGGCCGCCGTCATCCGCGCCCAATGCGAATCGATGGTCTTGGCGGCCTCTTCGCGCCACTTCGCGAGCGCAGGCGCGTCCCCGAGGGTCTTGCGGTCGAAGGCGTCGGTCAGCTTCTGCACGCGCGCGATCAGATCCCACTGCTTGGGATGTTCCTGCAGCACCATGCGCAGGTCCCAGTCGACGAGCCAGGCCGCGCGGTCGCGCGCCACCTGCTCCTCGATCCCGGCCTTCTCGATCGCGGCGACCAGGGTCTCGGCGACCTCGAGCATGCGCGCGAGGGCCGCGGCGCAGTCCT